>UQOC01000029.1 GCA_900542565.1 uncultured Eubacteriales bacterium
ACGACAACACAAGGAGTTTGTCAAGCAAAAACTCCACAACAACTTGACACGGCCCGGCGTGCAGTGCCCTGTGGACTAAAATCCCGCCGCATGGTATAATCTTTGATCATGATCGGGAGGAGGAACAGAATTGAAAAAAGTAAAGATAACTGTGCTCAAGACCACTCTTGATGAGGAACTGGCAGCGGAATACGGCGTCAGCGGCCTGACCGCCTGACCGATGATGGAGGCAGGCCAGGTTTTCCTTGCTGATTACGCCAAGCCGGAAGGCTTCTGCGACGAGACGTGGAAAGCTATTTACCAATATGTCTTTGCCCTTGCCCACGGCGCAGGTGATGATGTGTTTTATTACGGTGACTGGATAAGGACGCCCGGCGTGGCCATATGCAGCTGCAACGACGGGCTCAGGCCTGTCATATTCAAGCTTGAAGCCACCGATGAAACTTCTGTCATTGATTACACTCCTGTACGCTGACACTGGATGAAGCGGAGTATTTTTCCTTGAGCTTGCCTATCAGGGCAAAATGGGGCTGCTTTGTATGTTTTTCCTGGTCCTGGGCTGATTCCCACTGTTCCCACAAAAACAGCGTGTTTTCCGAATCCACCGGGTAAAAATAGTCATATCTGAGGCAGCCCTGTTCTTTTCTGGTAATATCGGCCAGAAGCCTCACTTCCTGAAGAAAACCGTCCCTGCTGTCTGCTGACGGAAATGTATATGTTACATAAAAGTTTTTCATGATCTTTCTCCTTGTCAATATATTTCTCATGGCGCTGCGGCCGGATGGCCGCTGTATGTATGCGTGAGCTGCGCACCGGAGCCTGTATGCCGGAGCTGCACTTTGCATGCTCGATCTACATGCGGCAGGCACACTCCAGTGCAAGCTGGAATATCTGTGCTTTTTGGGATACAGGCCTTACTGTCAGTCCCCGCTGCTGCCATTCTTCAGCATCCAGATTATCAGCCGCATAGACAAATTGGGCGTATTTTATGCCCCTGGCCTTTGCAAAGGCAGCAAGTGCCGAACATTCCATGTCTACGGCAATGCACCCGCTTGCTTTTCTCATGGCCATCTTTCCTCTTGTCTCCCTGTACGGGGCGTCCGTAGTCCATATCTTTCCCTTATGATACGGAATCTCTTTCTCGATGAAAAACTGCTCGATCATTTGGACGCAGCCTGGATCCATCTCTATCTCATCGGCCGCAGGCAGATAGTGATAGCTTGTCCCCTCGTCCCTGAGAGCTGCGGTCGGCAGGATCAGCCTTGCATCTTCTATGGTTCCGTCCAGCACGCCGCACTCTCCGCACACGAATATCTTGCGTGCACCCATGGCCACTATCTCTTCCATATTGCTTATGCAGGCCGAAGCCCCGATCCAGCACTGGCTTATGCCCAGTTCCCTGCCGTGATAATCTATCTTATATATGGGTGTATTTCCTGCAACGCTCACCAGATGTCCTGCTTCAACTCCTCTGTATCTTTTGGCGGTCTCCATGATGAGGGCCTGCGAAAACTCAAATACGACCGTCTCCGGAAATCCTTTCTTTTTCTTTACCACATGTTCCGGCCGGAGTATGGCTTTCTGGTCTTTGTCGTACTGATCCAGCAACAAATATATCACCTCCGATTCTTTTCTTGATTTTATCATATTATCCGGCCAAGGGAAACGGTTTGTGTTATAATGTGTAAAGGAATATATGTCTGGCCGTCAGGCAGACCCCGCCGGCAGACCCTTCCACCGAAAGGCCTTGGCTGCGGCACATCCCATCTGAAAGGAGCCATAAATGAAAAAATACTATAAGATCGGTGAAATCTCCAAACTGTACAGCATCAGTCCCGACTCCCTCAGATATTATGAAGATCTTGGTATCTTAAAGCCAAAGCGGGATGTCAACGGATACAGGATGTACAGTATCAATGATATATGGACCTTAAACATACTCAGGGAACTCAGGACCATAGGGTTTTCCATGGAGCAGATAAAAGAACATCTGCTTTCATATGATCTTAAAAGCACTCTGGGCCTGTTCAGCGATGCTATAGATGTCATAGACAAAAAAACCGCAGAGCTTTCAGCTCTCAGGGCGCAGCTTTCCGAGCGGATAGATGAGATCAAAAGGCATCAGGCCTCTGACAAGCCAAAAAACAAGATAACCGTCCAGTATTATCCCGAACGGCATGTGCTAAAATTAAGTGAAGATGTTTACAGGGACGATGAGATTGATTTCGTCATAAAAAAACTGCAATCTGAGTATGAAGATCAGTTGTATATAATAGGATACGGCGACATAGGCAGCACGATCCCTCTGGAAGAACTGCAAAAAGGCAGGTACGGCCATTTTGATTCGGCTTTCTATATAGTCGATCCTGAAGAAGAATACGACGATGTCCTGCCCTCCGGCAGCTATCTTTCTATGATAGTCGGCGGCAGTTATGCACAGATGGCTTTCTACTGGGAACAGCTCCTGTCCTACGCCCGCAGCCATGATCTTGAACCTGTCGGCAAGGCCATAGAACTTTATCTCATAGATAATCACGATACATCTGATGAAGATGAATATGTGACCCAGATCCAGATCCGTATTAACGGCGAAGAGCGCCCATTATAGCGGGTACCATCTGTTTTTTGCGGGATACTACCCCGTCAAGCCGGAAATTCTCTCCGTCGCCTGCCCCAAAGGCTTCTGCGATCAGCTCCCTGGCACCTGGACCTGCCCATAGGATGTCGGAACTCTCCTCCATGACATCGGTGAGCATGAAGAAGAGCATATTAAGTTCCTTTTCTCTCATGAGCTCATTCATGGCAGGCTCCAGCTTGCCTTTTATCTCATCAAGTTCCTCTCTGTCCATGGAGCTTATCTGGCCAACGCCGAAAGTCATATCTCCACACACGAACTGTTTGAAATCCATGGCGCAGATCTCTTCCGCCGTTTTTCCGCTGAGATCACTGCCGGCATTGAACATGGAACGGGCAAGTTCCTCCATATTTATCCCGGCTATGCCCGCCAGTTCTTCACAGGTCCTCCTGTCCGCCGGAGTACATGTAGGCGAGCGGAAAAGCAGGGTGTCTGAAATGATGGCTGAACACATCAATGCAGCCATAGTCTTACTGATCTCAACATCGTTTTCTTTATACATCTGAGCAACTATAGTCGATGTGGAACCTACAGGCTGATTGCGGAAAAATACCGGTTCCACGGTTTCCACGCTTCCTATCCTGTGATGATCTATGATCTCAAGGATCTCCGCATCACTGATGCCGTCTATTGACTGGGAACGCTCGTTATGGTCCACAAGAATGACTTTTTTCTTTCTGGCGCCCAGAAGTCTGCGCCTTGAGATAAATCCTATGAAACGGCCTTTCTCGTCAAGCACCGGAAAATCCCTGTATCTTTTTTTGGCCATGGTCTCCCTTATGTCGTCCACAAGTTCGTCTGCATCAAATGTCGTCAGATTTTCGCGGCTCATAAAATATCTTACCGGTATGCTCTGATTGATAAGGCGAGCGGCGGTAAAGGCATCATGAGGCGTACTTATTATCGCGATACCTTTTTCTTCGGCAAGGCGCTTTATCAAATCAGGTACTTTTGTCCCCTGACATATGACCATACATGCAGCTTCAAGTTCAATGGCACATAACTGCGCTTCATACCGGTTCCCCAATATGACCAGGTCTCCCTTTTCAATAAAGTCCTCCATTATGTCCGTACCGGAAGCTGCGATAGCCACCTTTCCGTCGGTATATTGGGCTGAAGACGCAGATGACACCATTGAACCGTCTAAAGCTTTTTTTATGTTTTCATATGGGGTCTGTGCTTTGGCGAGGATCTTGCTGTCATGGACATCCATATATGATGTGGCTATGTCTCCGATGGTTATGAGGCCCTCAAGGCTGTCTCCGCTTACGATAGGCATCGTTTTCATATTGCGGGCCTTCATCATCTCCCAGACATCTTTGATGGAAACATTTCCGTCGATGCCTTTCATCCTGTTTATGTCCATATCTTTTACCTGGAGGCTGACATTATCTAAAAATTCAGGCGGCTCTACACCGAATCTGTCCAGAATGTATTTTGTTTCCTCGTTTATCTGTCCGGCGCGGCGTGCCTCATAGAATTTTCCTGTGATCCGGCGTTTCAGTTCAGCGTAGGCTATGGCTGAACATATGGAATCTGTATCCGGATTTTTATGACCTATGACATATACTTTGCTGTTCTGATCCATCCTGTTTTCCTTTCAATATAACGCTTATTTGAGTATACCATATGATATCTGTCCTTTTCCAGCAAAAAAACAGCAGTTTTGGTTAAGGTATTGCCTAAAATCTCGTGTTGTGGTATACTATATTGAGTTTATCTGCCGCCGGGTAGGTAAACATCTCATTTATCTGCGTGTCGTAAGGCCTTAGAAGACGCGCTTGGTAAGTGCGTTTTTTATTATAGCGCTCTGCGTGGGGCTTTTGCAGGGCATATCGTATATCAAGGAGGTATATATAATGGCATGGATCTGTTTGTATTTGGCGGGGCTTCTGGAAGTTTTCTGGTCCACCTGCCTCAAATTTTCCCACGGTTTTACGGTACTGAAATTTACGATACTGACCATAGCGGGGATGATCCTGAGTTTCCTGCTCCTTTCCCAGGCCATCAAGACTCTTCCCCTGGGTACATCTTACGCCATATGGACTGGGATCGGCGCAGTCGGAGCAGTGTTCGTCGGAATGCTGCTGTTCAAAGAAGTCTTTACACCTCTGAGGCTTTTCTTCGTCCTGCTCATACTGGCAGGTATCATCGGACTGAAGATCACTTCTGCCCAGTGACGGCCGATCACGCAGGCGGTCCGGAATCGTTTCCGCAAAGCTGATGACAATCGTCTTTCATTGTAGTAAGATAATACATGAGCATGAAAGTCATATAAAAAAGTCTACGGAGGTTGTCATCATGTTTTTTAAAGGAGCTCAGAGAAAAGTAAACAGGCTGAAAAAAGATATATTTACTGAAAAAGGCGCCAACAGAAACCATCTGGCCAGAGAGATATATGATTTCATCAATGCGCACGGAGGTCTGTGCAGTATCAAGATAACACTGACTGAGGACCGGACCATTGAAGAAACATATAAGCACTATTATTTTGGCGACGGAAGCGTCTTCCCCCTGAGAAATGACCGCTCTGCGTCCTATGTTTCCGTATGGGATAGGAATAACCGGGAACATCGTTTCAATTTCAACGAACATGGTTATATGAACCCCGATGCGGAATGTGTGTATGATCTGATCATGCGGCTGAAAGACCTGCTGCACACATCACATTTTAATTTTTACGGCCAGTGGGAAGCTCCCGGCTACGGTTACAGCATTACAGACGCCATAAGTTCCGCCACAGGTCATTACGGAACCACTGCCGAAAGCGGCAACGGCTGGTTCATCATGGGCAGCGCATTCATATTAGATGACGCCAACTGGCAGCGATACATGAAAGATGTGGAAAGGGCCCGCCAAAAGGCAGACCCGCAGAAAAACCTCAAAAAGATCTGATCCGCTATTTTTCCACAGGGCCGCCATAGCTCCTGATCCCGCCTATGTTCTGCGCATTACTGTATCCGCAGCTTTTCAGGGCGCTGACGGCCTGTCCGCTGCGGATCCCGCTCAAGCAATATACCGGCAGCATACTCGTCCCTTCTCCTCATGGTTTTACCATATTATTACCCTGTTTTTTGCCCATAAATAAGAAATTTTGACAAAAAAAGTGTTTATTTCCTATCACAAAGTGTGTATAATATTTCAGTCAAATCTTAACATTTTGTAAACAGGAGGTAAAAACGAATTGGTAACATTTATAATCGGACTGATAATTCTTTTCGTTGGTGCCGCATTATACGGAAAATTCTGTGAAAGAGTTTTCGGTCCGGATGACAGACAAACTCCGGCATATACCAAACAAGACGGTGTTGACTATGTGCCTATGAGAGAATGGAAAAACAGTCTCATCAATCTGCTGAACATAGCCGGGACAGGACCTATACTCGGTCCTATACAGGGTATATTGTTCGGGCCTATAGCTTTTATCACCATCCCCATCGGAAATATCATCGGCGGAGCCATGCACGACTATTTTTCGGGCATGATCTGTCTCAGGGACGGCGGCACTCAGATGCCGGACATGATAAGAAGATACAGCAACAAAGGTATATACGCCTTCTATCAGGTATTCTGCAGCCTGCTGCTCCTGCTGGTAGGCGCCGTATTTATCTACACCCCTGGAGATATAGCTGCTACCCAGGTCTTCGGATTTGACGGAAAAGCTACATCTGTTTCCACATGGGTGATCTACGGAGTTATCTTTGCATATTATCTTATCGCTACAGTTTTCCCTATCGACAAGATAATCGGAAAGATCTACCCCGTATTCGGAGCCATACTGCTGTTCTCAGCGATCGGCGTGTTTATAGGTATATTCGCCAAAGGTTATCCGCTGGTAGAGCTCTGGGATGACTGGAATGCAGGCGGCATATTATACGGCGACTATTTCAGTGAAAATCACTTTATCCCGATCTTCTTCATCACCGTAGCCTGCGGTATCCTTTCGGGATTCCACTCGACTCAGACTGCCATCATTTCACGTACCATGAAGAGCGAGCGTCAGGGACGCATGACATTCTACAACATGATGGTGGCCGAAGGCTTCATCGCCATGGTATGGGCTGCCGGAGCCATGGGAGTCTACAACCTTGGCCTGCAGGAAGCAAACGCTTCTTTGGCTACCGCCACCATCGGCGTAGTCTGCAAGAACATCCTCGGCCCGGTTGGCGGAGTCATTGCCCTGATCGGAGTTATCGTTCTGCCTATAACATCTGGAGATACTTCACTGCGTGCCCTGCGTATGGCCATAGGCGACGCTTTCCACATAGATCAGAAATCCGTCGGAAAGAGGCTCGGCCTTGCAGCAGTGATCTTTGCTCTCGTTGCAGTCATCCTTGTATTTGCCAAGAGCAATGCTGATGGATTCAATATCCTGTGGCGTTACTTCGCATGGTCCAACCAGAGCCTGTCTCTGTTTGCTTTCCTTGCCATAACCATATGGATGTTTGAAAACGGCAAGGCCAAATTTGCCTGGATGCCGCTCATCCCTGGGTGCTGGTATGTGTTTATAACCATAACATATATCGCCAACGCCCAGATCGGTTTCCACATTCCATGGACAGGCGCATACATCATCGGCGTAGCATCCGCTGCTGCTTATCTGATCGCCATCCTGTGGTACGGCAAAAAAAGAGCCGGGTTAAATGCCCAGACTCTGTAACTTTTCTGATATTAAAGGATCTGGCTCAGCAATATGCTATGAGATAGCCGACTCCAAGGGACAGCAATACCATAAAGGCCCCGACGGACATGAAGATGATGCTCACCGCAGGAGCTCTGTCAGGCTTCTTCTGAGCAAAGGCTTTCTCAGGCCTTGCAGGATCGTACCAGACGGTCATTTGGCTTCCTGTGGGCCACAGGTCCTCAGCCATCTTTTTCAGGTTGGTGACCGCCGACATGGGAACTACGAGCCAGTCTTTTTCGGAAACATAGGCGCCCTGATCTGCATATACATTTCGGGGCGTCACTTTTGTTTTTGTCAAAACGCCGCGGAAAGTCCTGACAGTTTCGTATTCCCGGCCGTCCGCTCTGTATCCTATCACCGGTTCCATACGGCCTCCACCCCGGAATCTGTGCCTTATCACCTGCCCCTCTGTTTTTTCCGTGCACCGGGCTGTTTTTCTTTTCTGCGCAAACCATACGGCTATACCTATGATCCCTATGAGAAGTCCTGTCCCTCCGACCATTGCTATCTCCAGTACCGCTATCTGTATATCTGTCACTGTAAACCTCCGCAAACGAATGATGATACTTATACAATATATCCTGCCGCAGATTTTTTCAAGAGCATTTGCGAGTCTCAAGGCGACTGCATCCAGATCTCCTGCCATCTGCATCCGAACGCATCCGGACACAGGCCGGCTGCCTCATTCCCTGCAAAAAGACCCCGGAGCCTTGTTTGGCCCAGGGGTCAGTCATCCAGTCATATCATTGTTTGGATCCGCAGCCGCAGCTGCAGCCATTGCCCTCTGTTCCTGACGGTTCCTCATGTTTCCGTGCGGAGCAGCAGTCTCCGGCCGGGCAGCCTATGCATTTGGCGCCTTTTTTCTTGGCCCTTACTATATACGCTATGGCGGCTCCTATTATGACCGCGATAACGAGTATGATCAGGATGTCGATCGGTTTCATGCAGCAACACCAGATTTCTTGTTAGTATTAGTCGTGTGGAGAGCATACTCAGCAGCAAGCTTGCGGCTGGACCTAACCGTTATCATGGCGACTATGGCTGCCATGACAGCTACGGCGATGAGTCCCGGCACGAAGCCTGTTCCCAGATGTCCCTCTGTTATAAGGGTACCTATCTGATATACCAGGAAAGCTACGGTATAGCCTGTACCCAGCTGAAGTCCTATTCCTCCGAAGAGCCATTTCTTGCTTCCCAGTTCCGAGTTCATGGCTCCTATGGCTGCAAAGCACGGCGGAGTGTAAAGGTTGAACATCAGATATGCAAGAGCTGCAACTGATGTAAGGCCGAAAGTTGCGGCAACTTCACTGGCTCCTCCCACCAGTTCAAGAGCATCGGTATCTATAAAGTTTGTTATGCCGTAAACTACAGCCAATGTGCCTACAACATTTTCCTTGGCGATAAAGCCAGTGATGGCTGCTGCCGCCAGCTGCCATACGCCGAATCCCAGAGGGATCATCAGTACGGCAAACGGAGTCGCTATGGTCGCCAGGATGGAAGTGTTCTCCATTCCCTCTTCCACAACCTGTAGCTGCCAGTTGAAAGTCTGCATTATCTGAACGACGGCGTTGCACACCAGGATGATGGTGGCTGCCTTGATGATGTAAGCCTTGGCTCTCCCCAGCATGGACATGGTGGCCCTTATCATGCTTGGCGCTTTGTATTCAGGCAGTTCCATGATGAAGAAGGATTTTCTGTATTTGTGGCCTGTGATCTGTTTGATGAGCAGGGCGCCCACAAAGATCAGGAAGATTCCCACAAAATACATCAATGTACTCACCCATGAAGCATCGGCAAAGAATACTCCGGCAAAGAGGGCGATAACGGGTATCTTGGCTCCGCAAGGCATCCATGTTGTCAGCATTGCGGTGGCTCTTCTTTCTCTCTCATCCCTGATCGTACGGCAGGCCATGATCCCCGGTATACCACAGCCAGTGCTGATGATAATAGGGATTATGGATTTTCCGGAAAGGCCTACTCTCTTGAAGATCGGGTCCATGACCACGCTTACACGGGCCATATAGCCGCAGTCCTCAAGCAGAGCGATGAGGAAGTACATTACCATTACCAGCGGCAGGAAACCTACTACTGCTCCCACACCGCCAACTATACCATCCGCCAGCAGCGCCTGGAGGAATGCGCTTGCCCCTGCCCCTTCGAGGGCTCCGGCAACCCATTTCTGGAACATTTCTATGTAGCCTACCAGCCAGTCGGCGATCAGCGGTCCCAGGGCCGTCTGGGATATCCAGAACACGCCGTACATGACAACTGCAAAGATCAGGATGCCTGCCACTTTATTGGTGAGGACCTTGTCTACCTTATCGGCCATGGTCTCGTCCTTGGTCAGGATCTTGCGGGTTTCAACTTCAGACACCACCTTGTTCACAAATGCAAAACGCTTTCTGTCCTCAGCGTCGACCGCATTCTTGTCGGAAAGATCTATATCTGCCTGAACATACGGGGCTTTCTGACCTTTTCCCTTCATTTCCGAAGCAGCCTGCACCACCTCTTTGAGGCCCTTGCTGGCCGTAGAAACCGTCTCGATCACCGGACAGTTGAGTTTCTCCGAAAGAAGCCTGACATCAATCTTCGTACCCTGTTTTTCGTTTATATCACTTTTATTGAGCGCTACGATCACCGGTATCCCCAGTTCCAGAAGCTGTGTGGTAAAGAACAGGCTCCTGCTCAGGTTGGTTGCATCTACGATGTTGATTATCGCATCCGGATGTTCATCTCTGACATATCCGCTGGTGATGCTTTCCTCCGGGGTGAACGGGGACATGGAATAAGCCCCTGGAAGGTCTACAGCCACCAGGTCTTGCGAACCGGAAGAATATTCCTTTTTTATAAGGCTTTCCTTTCTTCCTATGGTAACCCCGGCCCAGTTACCTACATGCTCGTGTTTTCCCGTCAGCGCATTATACATGGTCGTTTTGCCGCTGTTGGGATTGCCGGCAAAAGCAATTCTCATTATACATCCTCCTTATTGCAAAGTAAATAAAATGATTGCACAATATAGTTATACTTGACTAACTGCCAGCCGTAAAAAAAGCGGCTCCTATATCAGGATAGATTCCGCAATTCCATTGTCTATGTTGTATCTGCCATCTTTGATAGATACAACACACCCGCTTTTAAGGCGTGAGACCACCGTAATAGGTTCTCCGCTGTAACAGCCCAGACGGAAAAGGAACAGTTCCAGATCTTCATCGTCTGTACATATTTCTTTTATGGTATAAGTCTGACCGATAACAGCATCGTTTAAATTCATGGTAATCTCCGTATCCTTTTCTTAAAATACTAACATCGGCCCTTGATCGGCCGGCAGTTGGTTAGGCGTTTCTAACTACGATGTTATTATAACACCATTACAACTTTTGTCAACGGGTTTGCCGGAAAAATTTCCAAAACTTATATGTATGCAGATGTATTACCGTCCTCTTTTCAGATATCTCTGTGTATAAGGGCATACTGCAAAGCACAGCCCGCACAGGTCCGTTTCGATGCCTGTAGCCTGCCTCATCCTTTCAATCTGTGTCTTTTTACATTCCTCTTTTACAAAGATTTCTTCCCTTTCCGTATCTCTGGCCCACAATGTCCCTTTCAGCGCTCCTGCCGGGCAACTCCTGACGCAGATCTGACACTTGCCGCAGCGGCTTTGGTCTATGGGTATTCCGACGGGCAGAGGGGCGTCGGTAATAAGGCTTGAAAGCCGCACTGCACTCCCGTATTCCTCAGTGACCAGCAGACAGCTCTTGCCTATCCAGCCAAGCCCTGCCCTGGTGGCCACAGTCTTGTGGGGCAGCGGCGTCCGCCAGTTCTCGTCCTTTTCAACTGTTTCTGTGGTATTTGCCATTGCATTGAATCCTCTATCCTTCAGAAATCCTGCTCCTGTCAGTACGATCCGGTCCAGCCTGGCGTTCAATGCATTGTACATATTGTAATATTCCATCGTAGGCGCCGTTTTAAGATCCTCAACGATGTGTGCGGGAACAGGCACTGCCACAGACACACCGGTGCACAGCCGCCCTTTTATGACTTCTTTCAGGTCTGCCGTTCCCACCAGCGCCGCACCCGCCTGGTACAAAACTGAAAACAACTGATCCCTCAATTTTTCTTTATCTGGCTCCCTTTCTGTCATACGGCAACCTCCCAATGTAGTCTCTGACCTGATTTTATCATACACGGCCGGCAGCGGCAACTGCATCTGCCTTCTTACTGGATGGTGACGGTATCCATGACAGTCTGTGATATCCTTTCGCATCGTTTGTGATATCCTTTCGTCTCGTTTCTCTTGACATATGCCGGGAATTGCTATAGAATATCACTTGAAAATTTTGAGTGGATTTTTCCGGACAACTTATGTTTGTCATCTTTTCGCCACACAGCTGTACTGAGCTGTGCGGCTTTTTTGTTGCAGATAAATGAATACAGGAGAAATCATATGAACGATACTTTTATGAAAGAAAGGCCTGTACTGCCTCTTTTGCTGTCCATGTCGCTTCCAATGGTCATTTCCATGCTTGTCAACTCCCTTTATAATATAGTTGACAGTTTTTTTGTGGCCAAGATCAGCGAAGAGGCCATGACTGCCCTTTCTCTTGTCTATCCGATCCAGAACTTTATAAATGCCCTTAGCATAGGTTTCGGCGTTGGCATAAACGCCGTCATAGCTTTTTATCTCGGCGCCCAGGACCGCCGGAACGCAGACAAAGCTGCGACCCAGGGGCTGCTGCTTGCTGCAGTCCACGGAGCTTTGATGACTGTAATATGCATAGCTGTCATTCCGGGATTCCTGGAAGGCTTTACATCTTCTCAGGCAGTTATCGACCTGGGTGTGCGGTATTCGATGATCGCATTTTCTTTTTCTCTGATAGTGAACATCAGCCTTGCATTTGAGAAATTTTTCCAGGCTGTCGGGAGGATGAAAGTTACAATGGCTGCCATGATGTGCGGCTGTATCGCAAACATAATATTAGACCCTTTGATGATTTTCGGCATTGGGCCTTTTCCGGCCATGGGAATAGAAGGGGCAGCCCTTGCCACAGGTATCGGCCAGACCCTGACTCTGGCCATATATCTGTTTATCTGCTTCATGCGACCTCTGGGTCTGAATATAAAAGGCTGCTACCTGAAACCTGACAGCAAGATGATCTTAAGGCTGTATTCGGTAGGTATCCCTGCCACATTAAACCTGGCACTGCCGTCTATCCTCATATCAGCTCTGAACGGTATCCTGGCAGCTTACTCGGAAGTTTACATTCTCGTCCTTGGCATCTATTATAAACTGCAGACTTTTCTATATCTGCCTGCCAACGGCATCGTCCAGGGTATGAGACCCCTTATAGGCTACAACTACGGAGCCGGAGAGCATGATCGGGTGAAGCAGATATACAGGCTGGTGCTTATAATGTGCGCCATGATAATGATGCTGGGCACTGTCATATGCCTCCTGGTACCGGATCTTCTGATGAGCCTGTTTACCGGCACCCAGGAGACTATTGAGGCCGGCGCAGCAGCGCTCAGGGTCATAAGTGCAGGTTTTATCGTTTCCGCAGTATCGGTTGCTTCTTCCGGCGCCCTTGAGGGGCTGGGCAAGGGAGGCCCCTCCCTTATAATCTCCTTGTGCCGCTACATTGCGGTCATCCTGCCTGCGGCATTTGTCCTCAGCAGGCTTTTTGGACCGTCAGGCGTATGGCACAGCTTCTGGGTGACCGAGGCTGTAACCGCTGTGATCTCATTGGCAGTTTACAAGAAGGCGGTCCGTGAACCCCGCTGACAGACAGTTTCTCCCGTAAGATGCCAAACATGATGGCTTCCGGACACAGGATGTCTGCCGGTATATGATATCGCTGCATTCAGCAGGACAGCCTGCTTCCTGTCAATTCCATCTCGTCTTTTGCATGAATGGCATAGAAAAAATCCCTTTCAAAACTGGAGAAGCCCCCATCTATGAGCCGTTACTCACAGTTGAGGGCTTTTTTATCAGCAAGAGACGAACCTGCGATTCCCGCTCACATCCCATCCTCACACGCTGTCAAAGGGCGGCGGACAAAGGCCGGGACATCCTATCCAAACAGCTTTGCGGTCTTTTCCATGCGGCTGGCCACAGCAACGCCAAACGGACAACGGGTCTCACAACCTTTACAGCCGATACAGTCTCCGGCATTGGCAGAAAGCTGCTCATAATGAGCCCGCAGTGTTGCAGGTATCTCATCCTGCATGACGGCCAGGTCGTAGAGTTTGTTGACCATGGCTATATCAATGCCCACCGGGCACGGAGCGCAGTGGCCGCAGTAAGTGCACTGCCCGTAATAGGCATGGAGCGGCGCCTTTGCCAGGACGCTGGCATAGTCCTTTTCCTCATCTGTGGCTGTTTCATAAGCCACGGCCGCATCCACATGTCCTACGCTGTCATATCCGGCCATGATACTGGCAACAGCAGGGCGCGTCAGCGCATAATGGATACACTGTACCGGCGTCAGTGCCACTCCAAAAGGCGATGTCTGATCGGAAAACAGTCGGCCGCCGGCATAGCCTTTCATGACAGTGATACCCACCTGATTCTGTTCGCATATCCTGTAAAGGTCTTCCCTTTCCGGGTCTATGCCGTGGAGGGATTCATCATACTTTTCCTTAAAATAGTCATCGATGTTCTCGCTGGCCGGAAGCAGATCAAAAGCAGGGTTTATGCTGAACAATATCATTTCTATGATATCGCTTTGCGCCGCCAGCTTGGCCACCTGCGGATTGTGGGTGCTCATGCCGATATGACGGATCACCCCATCCTGCTTTAATTTAAGTACATATTCAAGAAATTCCCCGTCCATGATCTGGTGAAATTCCCGGACTTCGTCTACAAAATGTATCATTCCCAGGTCGATATAGTCTGTACCCAGCCGGGCCAGCAAGTCTTCAAAAGCTTCCTTTGCCTTATCCATCTGACGGGTGCGCACATACTGTCCGTCCTGCCAGGTGGAACCGATATGCCCCTGGATGATCCACCGGTCCCGTTTCCCTGCAATGGCTTTTCCGATGTTGGAACGCACATTGGGTTCTGACATCCAGCAGTCTAAAATATTGATACCGGCCTCCTCACAGCGGTCGATGATCTCTTTTACTTCCTGAGCGTTGTGGCGCTCCAGCCATTCAGCTCCCAGTCCGATCTCGCTGACTGATAAGCCTGTTTTTCCAAGTGTCCTGTATTTCATGTATATACCAGCCTCCCATATATGCTAATGTCGTAAGCCTGTCGCCGCAGTCGATACCGCTTGCTCTGCGCCTGCGGATAACAGCTCCATGCTTCTTTAAATTATAGGCGATCTTGCGCATAAAAACAATCTCTATCAAGGTCACATCATCTAAATATTCGCCTCATCCAGGCATTTGATCTTTCGGGCAATTTCTTCAATAACCTGTATGAAATGTCCATCGCTCTTGCCTGTCGGGTCTGCAAGTCCCCAGTCATCGTCAAAGGCCCTGCCGATATATGGACAGCCGACATCACACCCCATCGAAATCGCAATGTCAGGCATGGGGATCTTATCAATCGTCTTGCTGTACTGGCTCTGTTCCATATCTATCCCGTAAAGCTGCTTCATGAGCCGCACAGCGTCCTGATCGATCTGCGGTTTTGTCTCTGTCCCGGCAGAATAGAAGTCAAACTTGTCTCCCGCCAGATGTTTTCCGAGCGCTTCTGCGATCTGGCTGCGGCAAGAGTTGTGAACACAGATAAAGGCGATTTTCTTTTTACTCATGGGTGGACCTCCGGCTTGTGTATCAGAACAATTACATGGACGGCTTGCAAAATCCTGATGGGGATTTCGCAGTCTTTCAGACCGGCAATCATCTGCAATGCGGCTTGTTTCTCCAGCCGAGCATGTGCCAATGTATTTGTTGAAAAAACGGCAGAGGATCTGTTCTCTACCGTTTGTTTGTTATCAAAAGGTGTATTCGGGCGCCGCTAAGCTACATAAATGCTGGGATTTTACGGTGTTTCATTTTATTCCCACTCTCAAATGCAAAGTTGATTCAAGATGGTTTAGGGTTGATTTTCCTGCAGATTATGTGTTTTTCGGCATGAATTTACATGGTTTGTATGTATTATCGTGGGAAAGTATTGTCATTTTGTTGTCACGAGACAAAACCGAAATTTTATCCAAAGATAAAATTCAAGCTTAATATACATCAAGGCATTCCTCTTTCATCTCTTAACTGTAAAACACTGTCTCTAAGTGCTTCTAGACTTTCTTCTAATTGACTATAATCGTCCCCATATTCTAACAACGAAATATTATAGGTTTCTTTCCAATGTCTGATAATATGTGGTTTGTTTCCTTTTTTATCTATCATATAATGTGGGCACGATGTGTTTGCAGTATTATGTATGAATTGTAAAAGCAAATTAATGTCAGGGTCATTCAAGCTATATCCTAAAAATATGACCGTATGTGTCAAAAATAAAGCTGTTAAAAGATGATAGAATTCTGGATATTGTTCTTGTGCAGCATAATATTGTTTTGCAGTAAAAATCAACTTTTCTGTATCGTCTATACTTCCATGAGCTTTTATTATTATATTCTCCGGAGCTTTTATGCTACCAATGATGGATCTCGTCATTGTATAATCAAAAGTAATATATTCTGGTTCATGACATAAGCTCTCATATATTTTATCAAAATTTGTTGTAACTACTATTTTGCTGTCTAAATCTTTTATCAACTCATGAACTTTCGAGTATTTATACCCACCTCGCAAATATTGCTTTTTTAAGTAATTACTGTATTCTCCAGAATCACACAAGTCCGAAATTGCTTGTAACGCTAGCAAATAGTTCTGCTTTTCTAACATTTCCTCAACAAACTCAGTATCTTCTGAAGTGGGATTTTTCATTTTACTTTTAATATTGTGAAGGAATTCTCCCCAAGTATCAGGTGATTCTCCATCATCATTTTTTGATGTTGCTGATATTCCAGAACCCAAAAAAATCAAACATCTTCTGTAAGCAAGTTCTTCAATTAAATTTTCTGGCCAAATATCACTCATCTTTCTATATCTCCTGCATTTTTTATAAAATTATCCGCTATAGTGTCTAAATATTTTTTATAACTTTCAACGCTGCTATTTTGATTACCTCTAATTCCTGTCGCATATGTTAATTCAAAAATAGGGGTATTTGATGTCTGTGATAATGGAATAATACTGTACACATAAGGAACATCTCCTAATTTTAAAGATTCGCTTTCAATTCCAGTTTTTACAAATGCCCCTAATGATTTTTCAATTTCCGCATGAAAACTTCTGATCACCTTCTCATACGCTTGTGTAGGTCTTTCCCCATTTTTAAATTTTCTTTTGGAATATTGTTGAATGGAATAACCAATATATCTGGTTGTTTTATCAACATCTGTATTTATTAAATATTTTGCGAAAAACTCTTCACTCTCAGCTTCCCCATACTTATCAATGAACGTACTTATTGCAGATTTATACAATTTCATCCAACGGTCAATCCAATCGCCGATATTAGAAATCCCTAATAAGCTAAAAATATCTGAGGCCATCGGCGTCAGAAAATAATCCGAATTTAACAACGCACTTCGATTTAAAGCTCCCAACGATGGTCCTACATCAATTAAAATATAATCAAATTGCGAGTTATTATTCTTTAATTGGTTAAGCCAATTAAGCTTCCTGATCGCCCCTTTATCTCCAGATAGAGTTTCTGACCAACTTTTACTCATAGTGTCATCAATTATAGATAATTTAGGATGTCCCGGTATCAAAGATATCTTAAAATTATTCTGACTCTCGCTTACAGGAATATCCACATTTATAAAATTAGCATCGCCTTCTTCCATATCACGAAAGTAATCATAAATCGTTTTTCTTGTATCCTTTTTTTCGGGGTCATAAAACTCAAGCCATGTTTCTTCTGGTAAAATGGCTTGTGTAGAATTTGACTGCGGATCCAGATCGACAACCAATACCTTTTTACTTTTGTGAATGGATAGGTAACTAGCTAAATTTATAATAGTTGTTGTTTTTCCCACTCCACCTTTGTTGTTAAAGAATGTAACTACCTTCATTTTTCCACCTCCGGAAGCCAAAAGCCATTTTTCTTACGCAGCTTAATGCTTTTCTTCGTGAATAAAACATTTTTTTCATCATTTATTTTATTTATTGCAGCCGCATCTTTTTCTAATGTTGTCAATCTCTTTTTAATTACTTCACAGTCCCCTAGTTCTATACCAATCCAATTACGTTCCATCAGTTCTGCCACTGCATAAGTAGTTCCACTTCCACCAAATGGATCTAGAATCAAATCACCCTCATTACTGCTGAATGAAATTACTCGCTCTACAAGCTTCACCGAAAGCTCATTATACGGTCTATTTTTACCATTCCTAACAGGAAAAATATCATACCAAACATCTGCGATGTTTACACCAGCAATATTCATCTTATCCTTATATCCACCATAATCTTTGTATTCGCCTCCACAATGTCTGCAGGTTTGAATTGGTAATCTTTGCTTATTAAAAGTATTAGGTTTTTGTCCCTTTGTAAAATACAATAATCCATAATGTGACGGCGTATACTTATCTTTAATCGGAAAACTATTTTTCATATCTATTGCAATCCAATTTTGAAAACAAAGCTTTTTACTCATATATTCCGCATAATACACACACCATTTAGGGATATTGTATATGTAGATAGAGCCGCCTGGTTTTAATATCCTTATGCATTCATCGATCCATTGCTTACTCCATTTAATATACTCGGTAACTGATAAATCATCATTTCGTCCATTTGCATATTCTTTCTTTAAATTAAATGGTGGATCCGCAAAAATCAAGTCGACAGAATCGCTTTCTATATTTGGTAATATGTCTAAACAGTCAGCATTATACAAACACCCTTTCTGGGTTTGTAAAACAGGGGGTACAACAACTTCTGCTTTACGGCATTCCTCTTCCGTTAGCAGTCCCGCAATATTAGCAATATTATTAAAATAACTTTTTTCATATCCCCTAGGCACTTCTCCTAATAACAGTGAAAGTTCTAACTGTGTCAATCCTGTTATACGGATAACCTTTTCCATAATTTCTTGTGGCACTAGACCATAAGAAGTACTTTTCAACATCTCCACTTGGCTAGCATATATACCATTTGATTTAAAAACCTTTTTAATGTCTTTTTCTGTAAAACCTTTACTCTTTAATTTTAAAATAATTATATCATATATTGTACGAAACATAATAATCCATCACCTAATTCGTTATGCAACTGTTCCCCTTCTATATCTTTAGTTTTTATTAAATAAACTGTTACAATATAAAATTATCATCAACAAATCCCACTTTACATCAAGTGTGATCAACCATCAATCAACCATTTGTTCAACTTTAATGCTTGAAATTCCAATAGGTTTATCCATTTTGATATTTCTCAGTCAAACAACGATCAATCAAACTAAGCCCAATATGGCAGGTATTTTTTCCCTTTGTCTCCTGCATCCGCACTTGCTAATTTAATTAAATTTCGCTCCATAGTATCTTTTATAAGTCTTGAGATCATTGAGCTGTTCTTTTTATCAACATTGAATCTCTCACGTAGAGTTGTATTTGTAACAAACTCACGATTTACTCGTTTTAAACAGGCATGCATATAACAAGCTCTAATCCTATCTTCCTTATCCATTTTTCCAAATTCTTTATACGCAAAAAGTGTAACTTTTGTGTGGGAGTCAAATATCTCAATTTCAGGTGCAGGCAACTGATAAAGCTCAGTTTCAGCTACCACTTTGTCAAACCCACTGCCACGTTCCTCACACATACCTATGCGTCTGAGGAATGCCGCCATAGCCTCATTCCTTGAAATTGGAGGATGGTCAATAAATCTATCTGTATCAATCAAAGGAGCTCCTGGATTAGAAACCTCTACACGATTTTCAAAAATTTCAATTAAAATCCCGGTTCCTCTCATAGATAAATCTTGATGTACAATAGAATTAGCGATTACTTCTCTAACTGACAGCTCCGGATACATAGGCACTTCTTTTCGCAGTGCTTGTCCCATAACTTCATTAACTGGAAGAATCCCATTAATATATGCGATAAGTCCCTCAAACCCACAAGCATAACCTCTTTCTCCAATTTGTTCTTTCAATGTCTGAGACATTTTATTTGTCCCTTTATATTGGATAACTCTTATAGCTTTGCGATCTAATCCGCTAAATTTAGACAATCTCTTTGCTAATAAAATAGCTCCTAAATTTTTAATATTATATTTGCCTAAATCGGTTTTTTCGATCATATTATCTTCGATTAATGCTTCTATGATTTTCCCATTATCTGAAGGCATTGCTAAATTTAACAGTCTAAAATAGCTCTCGTAATCTAACAGTTCGAGGACTTCTGAATCCGTAACATTTTCTTTTGCAATTTGATTCTCGTATGAATAAGAAGAAAACACCTTCCAAAGTTCTTTTTCCAAATCCGGACAATCCTTTAGTTTTTTCTTATGTTCCCCTCTTCTAATATAATCAATTCCTCTGAATTTTGTTGGTTCTGATGTGGCTGCAGCAATTTTCAGCACACCAACACTTTTATCATCAAGTTCTACTTTGCGATATGATATATATGGAATTGGATCCAACTGTCTAGTCAACCACAAAACAATATCTTCATTGCCTATTTTGAAAGCATCAAAATCAAAAGATGTGCCTACAACTTCATGTGTTGTATCATCAATTCCCCAAATCAAATATCCACAATGTCTTTTTTCTAATGCTGCAACATTAGAAATTGCACTAATGTACTCACCTATCATTTCTGGATTTTTATTATTGCATTTAAATTCAACCCATGTAGGCTCTTTGTCTTTGCTTCTCAATTTATGTACTAAGTCAATTATATCCCTATCCGTGTAATTTAACATTTAATCTCCTTTTCAATCAACAAAAAAATTCATATTTTCATTGAAATTTCAACAGTTTTATACTGTTCGATCAACTATAGATCAACTAAATTGTAACAGGTAATCCTCAATTATTTGATCTATATGTAAACATTTCTTCTGCGACTTTTGAAAGACCTTCATTTTTCATTTCTAACACAACACCCATTCTTTCTTTTCGTGGATGTGTTGAAATGTTCACAATATCATTGATGTAATTTTTCCACCCTGGTGCGTCTATAGTGTCTCTCACATGTGAACATGCCACTAACAGATCTCTTACTTCCTCAGGATGAACAGTCTCATTCTCAAACAATGAAATGAAGAAACGTCTATATTGCTCCAACGTTAGCGGAATAATCGTCAAACGCTGTTTTATATCGCCTTTTGCATACCACACACCATGTCTAAATGTTTCTGCTGTATTAGTATCGATCTTCACGGCAACAAACATCCCATATACGGGCTTATCATATTTTAGTACAGCATCGGATACATGCCTACGAACAGGCTCACCTTCCATAGCTTCCTGTCGTGATGATGTCGACATTGTTACTTCTGTTAGTATTGTAAAATCCGAGAACTCACAATACAAGTCCCCTTTACCGCCACCTGCAGCAGATACCGGCATAAAGTCAGAATCCAATCTAAATCCACGGACTTCATAAGGCTTATTTTCCAAATGGTTTATTGCTAATGCTGCACGCCATAACGTCCATTCAAGATATGCCGGAGTTTCATCCTTTGGTACTTCGATAACATAGTCATCATCATACTCTTTTTTTCCTCCTCCTTTGCTAAGCAACAACATATAGTCCGCAATTTCCTGCCATTTATTTTTCTGATCTGCTGCGTAATTTATTTCATCTGTCTGAGCAAGAATCGCTTCAAGCCTACGTCTAGCAACATTCACTTCCACTGCAGTATTTAATGGCAAATCTGAAATATCAAATACAACACCCCTGTCTTTCATCTGCTTCTTCAGATCAGAAAGAACCACTTTAGCAACATCAAGATCATCAGTTGGTAATGGAGCTCCCATCGTCAGCTTTTTAAACTCTTCTAACATAGGCACTGTACTTGCCACATTTTTAGCTAATGCTTCCGCTATAGCATGCTTTGAAGGGGATATAATTAACCCTCTTCCTTTTCTCTGCAAAACGCCTGAAATGCGAAGATAACGCATATTCATATCACAGTAATCTAAAAAGTTTTCTTTCTTTTTATCGTAATACTTTCCTCTCTCTTCGATTTCTTTACGGTCAAATGGTCGTTTTGCAGGAGCCTTTTTTCTTCTTTCCCTTAAATCGAGAATATGATCGACGACTTCATTAACATCATAAGCAGGATTAGTTGTATGCCCCCAAAGGCCGAATTCGATTCTTGTCAGTTCCGAAGATCCTGTTCTTTTCTCAAGTTCTAACATTATTGCCAAAATCCATCTAAGCGGTGAATAATGTGCAGATTTATCTGGCAACCAATACTGTTCTACCGCTAATGCTCTTAAAAAACATTCCTGCATCGCAGGTATCGTATCCGCATTAACAAATAGTCTGCCAAACGGAGTTATAGCGTCAACTTGACCTAAATCTTCTTGCGTAAATCCATTTTCTTTTTTAACTTGTCCATATATAAAGCCATAACGTTCAAACATCAAACGCCATTTTCTCGCATGGCTACCAGATGGATCTTTTCCGGACTCATTATTTATGATTCCCTTGTCGTTCAAAAACTTCATAAACCCTAACTCATTGTCACGGCCATGTAAATTTCCAACATACGGAGATTCCGAAAATGCAATAAACCCTTCTTGTATACGCATTGGATTACGTAATCCGGTGTTTCCTGCAAGCCAAATGCTTATCTGTTCATTCTGATCAATTCTCATAAGCTTATCCTCTAAAATCCTACAAATAAAAACTCCTGTACACTGTTTCTATTCGTTTTAGCCGAAGCCTGATTTCCAAAGAAATATCTGTAATCAATTGGAACAACTTCAACATTATCTTTATACTTTTTCATAATTTGAATCATTTCATCTTGATCCGGTAAACAGTTAGATGAATATGACACAATTATTATGCTATCTTTATATTTGCTAAACAGCTGATCAAAAGCTTCTGATGCGCCGTTCCTAGTAGAAAAAGGTGTTGGATACGACTTGAATTTTTTGGTTTTAGTATGTTCTTGAATTTCAACACCTTTCCAATCTCTTGCAATACCTTCAATGAAATGATACCGTCTAACATATTCGTTATCTGAATGCTTCGAATAATATGGTGGGTCGATATAAACAAGATCCGGATTCACACTTTCTACATCCATCGCGTCACCGCATATAGAGCGATTATTTTTTCCATTATCAAATACTGCCGCATTAATTGCTTCAACAGCATTTCTAAACTGCTCCTCTATTGATAATTGCAGATCTTTTCTGCCATCATCATACCTTGAACCTGTATATGTAAAAATCCCTCTTGGTCTTTTCTTTGTACATGCTCTGATCAATGCTGCAATAGCAATTGCCCTCTTATACTCATCTGATATTTGCCAGATATTAGCTCGTAAAATATCGATCACCTGATTTTCTTCATCAGTAAAGTATAAATCTTTAAATGTTTTTTCCACATAATTATCATTTTTTTCGTTAGGTTTAAAGAGTTCCTCTATCTCTGCTTCTGTTAATGTTGTATCATTATTTTCAATCATTGCTTTAGTAAAGATTGCCGACATAGACATGTAATCATTACTAATTACTCTTTTACCTTCTGATTTAAACATATATCCAACAATGCCTGACCCTGAAAACAGATCTAATACAGAATCGAATTCAAAGCAAGATGCTACCGACCATATTTCATCCAAAAGTTTGCTCTTTGAACCCATAAATCTCGTCGGTGGATACTTATTGGTTTGATCATTTATTTTTTTCAGTTCCAATGGTAACTTAATTCGCTTTGACGGATATGCCGTAACAATAACATCCTCTCCCCTTCTTGTAGAACCTTTTGATGATATGGCTCTCATGGTTGGAATAACTTCAAGATCAAAGTCACCATACATTTCATGTACTAATGGATGATTTGAATTTGTCAACATCAAATAACATCCTCTTTCATATAGCTTTTTATATAATTCCGCTAAATTTCTCTGATCTTCTTCATAAAATTGTTCCTTCGTGTATCGTTTAAAGTCACCATATTCAGATACCGGTATATACGGCGGATCCAAAAATACAAAATCTCCTGCCTGTGCATACTTCTCTAATACATCTATATAGTCCCCACACACGATCGTAGCTTTTTCCAAACGTTTTGATACTTCGCGAAGTAAAGATTCATCACATATCTTAGGATTTTTATATTTACCAAATGGTGTATTAAATTGCCCCTTTTTATTTACTCTATATAGTCCATTAAAACATGTTTTATTTAGATAAATCGTTCTTGCTGCTGCTTCTACAGGTGACATTTCCGACCAATCCTGTTTTCTCACCGCATAAAACATTTCGCTAGTATTTTCATACTTCTGAAGACAGCAAATCACTTCATCCACAGAATCGGCAACCTGTCTATACATATTAATCAATTCAGGATTGCTGTCTGAAATAATCGCATTGTCTGGATCCAAAGCAAAAAATACAGCTCCGCCACCAAAAAATGGTTCAATATATTTGCCAAAATGTGCCGGGATACGTGGGATAATTTCTTTTAACATCTGTGTTTTCCCACCAGCCCACTTCAGTATTGGCTTTGCCAATATTGTATCTTTTTTCATTCTTACGCCTCCTCTGCAGTATCTTTAGTAAATTCAAGAATTTCGTCAACACTGCAATCTAAAGCTTTACAAATTTTTTCAACACTTTCCATTGAAACATATTCGTCTTTCTTAAGGCGTGCAACTATATTTAAACTAATACCCGCTTCTTTAGATAATTGAGCATTATTCATTTTTTTATCAACAAGTAAATGAAATAATCTATTATAACTAACAGCCATGATTCCCTCCATATCATTTACGCTTTTGTTTATAATATCACAATATCGTGATTATCTCAACACAATCATTCATTACCGCCTAAGTATACTTTTCCGCAAGTGCTAACAAAAAATTGTTCAACCGTCACGAAAGTTTCAATTGAACAATTTTATAAATTTATTTTTATCTATATACAACTTCCTGCAGCACAAATTCTTCTGCCATTCTCATTATAGAGTTCATTTGCCTTACCCACTCCATAGGATCAGCTGCTTTTAGTTCTTCTGTTATGTCATGTGCTTCTTTTGATTGGTTCACTATAGTTTCAAACATATCCTGTGCCTGCCTGTCTATATCGGTAAGGTATGAAGTCAATTCTCCACTGGTCAAGAGTCTGAAATATGTAAGCTTCTTGCACTTTCTCAGATATGTTTTATGCTTGCGGCCAAATCTGCCAATTACGATTTGTTCCTGCTCCGGCAGTTCAAAATTCGGATATAAACGACCTTCATGTTCTGTGTATGTAATATTTCTTTTCATGGATTCGTCTCCTTTTTCTTCAAATACAATTCTAAGTTTTAGGGTTTTAGGCTCTCCTAAGATGGCATTTATTCGCCGGAGGAGTATAAATGCAGTGCTCGCTGTTACACTGCAACACTTCTATACTTGTTACCGACTGATAATATATATGTAACCTTCCCTGCAGAGTTAATGTCTGCAGGGCGGTCTGATTATGCTGTTTTCATATCGTGATTCACTTTAGTGGTATAATAGCTATCCATCGTAACTGGCGCATTATACATAGCAGTTATCATTACTGCCCGGATGTTTCTGACCTGTGAGGACATGCCGCTCAGAGAGTCCATAACATAGATTATATGGAACATATTCAGCTTATTAAATCTGTCCTTTACATCTTCAGACGGCTTATCCTCTCCATTCACTCTGAAAGTGGATTTACGGCTTGTCAGTACATCAACTGCCAACTCTGTCAGTTCATCCAACATTCCTTTCTTAAAAGGGTAATCCATCGCTATCGCATCATATCCAATCTGCTCCTTAAACGCTTCTCTTACTTCACCAGACGATATGATAGGATAGTTTTTGTTGTAATTTTTTGTCGTATTCTCTGTATTTGTCCGGAAGTTATCTGCTGTAGCTATATGCGGAATTGTGGCAGGCATATATTCATTTTCAGATACTCCTCTGTTAAAATTTATACACAGGGGTAAACCATTTTTATGCGGATAGGTTAGCTCTCTCAATCGATCTGGAATCAGTTCAATAAACATCACATTGCTCAACTTCTGCCCGCCCACTTCCAAAGTGCGAAACACTCTCCGAATAACGCCTAAGTTCTCAAGCCGTACTACAGCACTTTTCACTTGTGCCTTGGTGTATCCGAAATGATTTGCAAGCTGATCATAACTTCTCTGCAATAAATCAGCCTTGAACTTCTTCCGTATTCCAATCAGTTCGCCAGTCGCTTCATCTCTGACTTCCTGTGGCCGATACCAATAAACAATATCACTCAACAGGATTATGGCGATTGAATCCGGCTTCCCTTTCGGCGTCAGTACAGTTTTATACCACGCTGCAGGAATAATGTTCCCTTTAAACTCCATTCCATCTAAAGCATCCACGATAAGATTCTGCGAGGAATACTGTATCATGGAGTTTCCTCCTTTCTCTGTCGCTCAAATGCTTCCAAAATTTCCTGCATCGTACGAAGTGGGGTGAATAGTTCCGGATCTACAGTTTCCATAGAATCTATTCTTTTCAGTTCCTGTTCTATACGCTGTAAGTTTTTACGAAACTGCACAAGCATTAACGGATTTCCTGTCGCTATGATTCTCTGATGCAAAACGCTATCAATAATAAAGTCCTGACGCTTTTTATATCCGCACAGCCTTACTCTTTTATCGAACTCCTCACTTTCTGCCTGAGACATCCGGAATGCAACAGTTACTTCTCGTACTCTCCCATACTTATCCTTACTCTTCTCTGTCATTTATCATTGCCATCCTTTCTACATCCAGCTTGTCCGCAATCTCATTCTGAATCGTTGGAAATAGGTGCGCATATCTGTAGGTTATCTCAATTGCTTCATGACCTATGCGATCTGCGATAGCCAATGCTGAATACCCCAAATTAATCAGCAGCGATACATGAGAATGCCGTTACGGTATAATAACGACAAACAGAAAAAGCCTTTATTTTCA
>UQOC01000030.1 GCA_900542565.1 uncultured Eubacteriales bacterium
CGGTCATCTGGCGGGGCCCGGTCATCTCCGGCGTGGTCCAGCAGTTCTGGACCGATGTGCTGTGGAACTGCGACTATCTGTTCGTGGACATGCCGCCGGGAACCGGCGACGTGTCTCTCAGCGTGTTCCAGTCCATCCCCCTGGACGGCATCGTCATCGTGGCCTCCCCCCAGGAGCTGGTGAGCATGGTGGTGGAGAAGGCCGTCAAAATGGCGGAGATGATGGAGGTCCCCATCGTGGGCCTGGTGGAAAACATGAGCTATGTGGCCTGCCCGGACTGCGGGAAGAAGATCTACCTCTTCGGCCAGGGCAAGACCGCCCAGGCCGCGGAGCGCCATCACCTGCCCGTGCTGGCGGAGATGCCCATTGATCCGGCCCTGGCCGCTCTCACCGACGCCGGGGACATCGAATCCTTCCAGGGCAGCTGGCTGGACCAGGCCGCCGACAAGCTGGAGGGGAAGTAAAACACAACGGCCGCACTGTGTCCATCCACGGTGCGGCTTTTGTTCCTTTTTGTCCGTCCTATGCAAATCCACCGGAGAGAGGCCCCGCATTTTGTGGGCAAAAACAGTTGCAAAATGCGGCAGGATTCGAGATAATAGGAAAAAGATCAAATTTGGCATAAAATCATGCAAAATACAGAGAGATCAAGGGGGAATCACCCATGCAGGAACTGAAGGACCGCATTGTGAAAGAGGGCAAGGTGCTGCCCGGCAACATCATCAAGGTGGACGGCTTCCTGAACCACCGCATCGACACGGAGCTGATGGACCACATCGCCGAGGAGTTCGGCAAGCACTTCAACATGGACGAGGTCACCGTGATCCTCACCGCCGAGGCCAGCGGCATCGCCCTGTCCGCCATCGTGGCCCAGCATTACCACAAGCCCATGATCTTCGCCAAGAAGGCCAAGAGCGACAACATCGAGGGCGGCCTGTACCAGAGCGACATCTTCTCCTACACCTATAAGAAGAAGGTGACCCTGCTGGTGTCCAAGGAGTGGCTCTCCTCCGACGACAAGGTGCTGATCATCGACGACTTCATGGCCAACGGCGAGGCCATGCGGGGCCTGTGCGACATCGTCGATGCCGCCGGCGCCACGCTGGTGGGCATCGGCTGCGCCGTGGAGAAGGGCTTCCAGGGCGGCGGCGACCGGCTGCGGGCCATGGACGTCAACTACCACGCCCTGGCCGTCATCGAGAGCGCCGACGAGAACGGCATCGTCTTCCGGGACGACGAGGAGTAAAACGGCGCGGAAGCGGAAAACTTTCAGAGAAAGGGGAGCATGTCATGTCCCATCAGACTGTGATCGTCCTGGACTTCGGCGGACAGTACAACCAGCTCATCGCCCGCCGGGTCCGGGAGTGCGGCGTATACTGCGAGGTCAAGCCCTACACCACCCCCCTGGCCGACCTGATGGCCATGGAGCCCATCGGCTTCATCTTCACCGGCGGCCCCAACTCCGTATACCTGGAGAACTCTCCCCAGGTGGACCCGGCCCTGTTTGAGGCCGGCGTGCCGGTGCTGGGCATCTGCTACGGCTGCCAGCTCATGGCCCACACCCTGGGGGGCCGGGTCACCGCCGCCCAGGACGACTCCGCCCGGGAGTACGGCAAGACGGAGACCTTCTACAACACCGGCTGCAAGCTCTTCAAGGGCCTGCCGGAGTGCGGCGTGAGCTGGATGAGCCACGGGGACTACATGGAGAAGGTCCCCGAGGGCTTCGCCCTGATGGCCCACTCCAAGGCCTGCCCCAACGTGGCCATCGCCGACGAGGCCCGGGGCTTCTACGGCGTGCAGTTCCACCCGGAGGTCAACCACACGGAGAGCGGCCTGCGGATGATCCGCAACTTCCTCTACGAGGTCTGCGGCGCCGTGGGCGACTGGACCATGGAGGACTACAAGCGCACCGCCATTGCCGCCATCCGGGAGAAGGTGGGGAGCGGCAAGGTCCTGCTGGCCCTCTCAGGCGGCGTGGACAGCTCCGTGTGCGCCGCTCTGCTGGCGGAGGCGGTGGGCGAGCAGCTCACCTGCGTGTTCGTGGACCACGGCCTCATGCGGAAGAACGAGGGGGACGAGGTGGAGGCCGCCTTCTCCAAGTGGGACATCAACTTCGTCCGCGTGGACGCGGAGCAGCGCTTCCTCATCAAGCTGGCCGGGGTATCTGAGCCGGAGCACAAGCGGAAAATCATTGGCGAGGAGTTTATCAATGGTGACTCCGTTGCCATGGTATTAGGTGATAATATTTTCCATGGACAGGGCTTAAACAAGAGATTAAAAGCTGCTGCCAATAAGGGAAAAGGCGCAACTGTATTCGGTTACTATGTAGACGATCCGGAGCGTTTCGGTATCGTTGAATTTGACGCAAACGGCAAAGCGATCTCTATTGAAGAGAAGCCTGAAAAGCCGAAGTCCAATTACTGCGTAACAGGACTTTATTTCTACGATAACCGCGTTGTAGAGTATGCAAAGAACTTAAAGCCATCTGCAAGAGGCGAGTTAGAGATCACAGACCTGAACCGTATCTATCTGGAAAATGGCGATCTGGATGTTATCTTACTGGGACAGGGCTTTACCTGGCTGGATACAGGAACCCATGAGTCCTTAGTAGAAGCAACCAACTTTGTAAAGACGGTAGAGACCCACCAGCACAGAAAGATTGCGTGCCTGGAAGAGATCGCATACTTAAACGGCTGGATCACCAAAGAGCAGGTATTAGAGACCTACGAAGTTTTAAAGAAGAACCAGTACGGCAAGTACCTGAAAGACGTTTTAGACGGAAAGTATGTAGACAAGCTGCATAACCGCGAATTCTAACGAACAAGCTATAGGGCGCAAAATTCAAGAAATAAGCGGATGTTGAGCTTGCTCATAAGTCCGCTTATGGCTTGAATTTTACATCGGATGGATATCCGATGCTTCTTGTTGCGGCTTGCCGCAGCAAGAAGATGTCCCTCGCATAGAGCTATTTTAGGAGGAAAAATTTACATTATGAAGATCATCGTAACAGGCAAAAACATATCCGTGACCGACAAGATCCAGGCGGCTATCGACAAAAAGTTTGAGAAGCTGGGAAAGTATTTTGCTGACGACATCAAGGCGACCGTAGTGATGCACCCGGAAAAGGCCAAAGTAAAGATGGAAGCTACCATCACGACCAAGGGGGCTATTTTCAGGGCTGAGGATGTGTCCCAAGATATTTTTGACTGTATCGATATCGTGGCGGATAAACTTCAGAGCCAGATGTCCAAGTACAAAGGTAAGATGCTTAAAAAACACAAATCCAATGATTCTGTCAGATTTGAGCTGATACCTGAGATCGAGGAAGAGCATGAGGAAGGAAAGGTAGTAAAGACAAAGAAATTCCAGCTTGCCCCGATGACAGTGGATGAAGCCATCCTGCAAATGGAGCTGCTCCAGCATAACTTTTTCGTTTTCCTCAATCTTGAGACTGACAGCGTAAATGTAGTCTACAAGAGACAGGATGATAACTATGGGCTGCTGGAAACCACATATTGATCGTTAAGACGGCCCGTGGCCGCATTATATAATAAACCTATTTCCGCAAAACTGCCGGCTGCAAAGCCGGCAGTTTTGTTTTGCCGCACCGGCATTATCAATGGCCAAATCATCGAAACGCTAAATATCTCAAGGCCCCAAGAAACATGATTGATTATATTGAAATGAAAGGTCATGTTTTTTAAAAGGGTTCTGCATATAAAAATATATAGATTTTGCACAAATATTATTATAAAAATCAGTTTTGCATGTTGACAATCATGCCAGGGGTGGGTATGATAATAGAAAAGGTATAGCTAAACTAAAAAGAAGGGTGGGAAATATGACAAAACTGAAAAAGATATTCTCGGTGGCACTGTGCCTTGCAATGATATTTACATTGCCGGGATTTGCTGCGGCACAGTCAGGCGATACAGAACAAACCGCTGACTCGGTAGCGCGGGTAGGCGACAGATATTATGATACGCTGAAAGACGCCGCTAACGCTATTGACGCTACGGGAACGATAGAACTTGTTGCAGACGCAGAAGTAAGCGGAAATATAAACATTGCATCAAATAAAAATATTACGCTTGATTTGGGCAACTATACGATAACATACGATTTTTCCGGTTTAATCAAAAATAATGGAAAATTGACGATTCAGGCCGGAGAAGAAGGCGTGATTGATGCGCGACAGTCGACTACTGCCATAGAAACCAGAAATGGACAATTAACCATTAATTCCGGAACGATAATGGGAAACATGTATACTATAAAGGCAACAGATAGTATGATTGATATTTCCGGCGGAGAATTGTCCAATACATCAGAAAGCGGCAATGTTATATATTCTTATAAAAGCCAAACAGACATAACCGGGAATGCCAAAATAACCGGCGCAAACATCGCTGTAAAAATAATGGGCGGAGATTTGACCATATCTGAAAACGCCTACATAACAGGCAAATTTGGCGTAACGCTGTTTAATGACATTGAGGACAACGCCCAAGACGCCTCTCACGCTCATTTCAATATGACCGGAGGAACCATTGAAGCAACATACGGCTTTGCTCTTTCAGGCAATAACTTGAGCTCGGCTCTGTGCAGCGCCGAGATAACCGGCGGCACACTCAGAAGCATTGACGAAGGCACAGGCATTTACTGGCCTATGGAAGGCGAACTGACGATAGGCGGCGACGCTGTTGTTGAAGGCGGCACAGGTATAGAAGCCAAGATGGGTACAATAACCATAAAAGACAATGCGACAATCACAGGTACAGGAGCATATCTTGATGGAAAGCCGGAAGGAGGCGGCGCACAGGCAGAAGGTTCAGCTATCCTGGCGTCTGCTCAGATGTACGGAGCAAGCGAAGGGCAATATATCAATAGCCCTGACCTTATTGTGACTATTACAAGCGGTACGCTGACAGGAATCCAGGGCAATGCAGTGACCGTATATAATACAGAGGACATAGAAGCTCAAACTGCTGAAGTAAGCATTACCGGAGGCCGGCTGAATGCTGCAGATGGCAGAGCAGGCGTGCAGGTTGTAATGGCAAAAGGAGATAATGAGACTGCGCTGATTCAGGGCGAAGAAAGCAATTCTTTTGCGACATCCAAGTCAAAGACCGAGGTTACAGTTTCATCAGACGCAGCCATTGCCGCCGTGGACAGAAACGGCCAGACCTCTTATTATACCAATGTCAGCGATGCGCTAAGTTCCAGCGCCGCTACAGCGCAAAACCCGGTAAGCATTTATGTACTTGGGGACAGCCAGGTGGACAGCGAAGCGATAAACAGCCAATATGTCAAGCTGATAACCGCAAAGGGAGTTGACCTTGATGTAAATTCCAATGTTGACGGTATGATCGTAAGAGAGACGGCCAATGAAGACGGAAGCAAGACTTATGAACTGGTTGATGATTCTGAACTTGCAGCTCCTGAAGCGTCACTTGGCGCAGATAAGACCACCGTTCACGAAGGAGAGACCATTATACTTACAGCCGATGTCTCTAACAGCGAAAAGGGAGTTACTTATTCATACGCATGGTATAAAGACGGAAAGCTTATAGAGGGACAGGATTCTGCTGTTCTTAAAGTAACCGAAAGCGGAGTATATTCAGTACGGATCACCGCACAGAAGATTGAGGACAATGTCGTTACAACCTCAGAAACAGTTGAAAGCAACAGCGTAGAGTGTACTGTTGAGCCTCATCAATACACAGGCGAATGGCAAAATGATGCAACAGGCCACTGGCAGCTATGCGTATGCGGTGAAAAAGGAAATACAAGCGAACATCAATTCGGAGAATGGGCGGTAACAAAAGAAGCCTCCGCTACCGAACAGGGAAGCCGCGAAAGAGTATGTTCAGTATGCGGTTACACACAGACAGAAGTAATTGCTGCGACCGGAGAAGAAACGCCTAAGACAGGCGACGATAACAGCGCATTGCTGTGGATAGCCGTAATGATGCTGGCTGCCACCGGAGCAGCAGGCTGCACCGTTTATAACAGGAAGAAAAATAATTAAAGATCTGCCGGCAGTTTAACGATAATCTAACGCATGTTATTTGTGCCCCGGGAGTGAGCGCAACGCTTCCGGGGTTGTTTTATGTCTTATATTGTAGAGCCGATGTATGTCCCAAAATACAATATCTACTTGAAACTGACACATTTTCAAAGTATAATGAAAATAACCACATATAGAAGGAAAAGATTATTATGGAAACTTTCTTTAATAATATAGTGTCCAGCATTGGTGTTACAGATGTGCTGGACATAGCTATAGTTGCTTTCCTAGTATATAAGGTCTTAGGCTTTATAAGGGAGACGAGGGCGGAACAGCTTGCAAAGGGACTTCTTGTGCTCGTCATTTGCACGCTGCTTTCAGACTTTTTCAAGCTTTATACGCTCCACTGGCTGCTTTCCGGAGTAGTCTCAGTCGGACTGATCGCCATCGTGGTGATCTTCCAGCCGGAGCTCAGGCGGGCTCTTGAACATCTGGGCAGGAGCAGATTTGCCAACATAATGAACGACATAGACAAAGAAGAAGCCAAGCGGATGGTGAACGAGATAGTCAGAGCCATAGAGAGCATGTCGGCTTCGCGGACGGGCGCGCTCATGGTAATAGAAAAGGAGATCACCCTCAACGACATAGTCGAGACCGGCACGGTAATCGATGCATATATTTCGGCAGAAATGATAGGAAATATCTTTTATGAAGGGGCGCCGCTCCATGACGGAGCCCTGATTTTGCGTGGAGACAGACTTTATGCCGCCGGGTGCGTGCTGCCCCTGACCCAGAACAAGGAGCTGAGCAAGGAACTGGGCACCAGGCACAGGGCAGGCATAGGCATAACAGAAAACTCAGATGCGCTGGTCATAATCGTGTCCGAAGAAACGGGCGTGATCTCTCTGGCTCAGAACGGGGAGCTGACCAGATTCCTCGAAGCGAAAAAGATAGAGAAGACCTTGCTAGATCTTTATCTTCAGGAAGATTCCAAGGGAATCTTTACAGAAAAGATAGGCAAAGTGTTCGGCAGAGGTGATAAGCATGCTAAAAAGTAAAAAGTTCAACATAGTATTGGCAATTTTAGCCGCTGTCGCCCTGTGGGCATATGTGCTTGGGGAGGTAAATCCCAACACCAGCGACACTGTCCGGGGAGTGCCCATAACTTTTGCCAACGAAGACATGCTGGAAGCGGAGGGCCTGACCATATTGCAGACCAGCGCTCAGGCAGTCAATATACACATTTCCGGAAACCGTAACGATGTGAACCGTGTAGAAGCAGGCGACTTTACGGTCATCTGCGATGTGGAAGGCCTCCAGGAAGGTGAAAGCACGGTCAGACTGACAGTCACAGGGCCTGATACGGTAACCATAGACCGGATCAGCGAAGAAAAGATAACAGTGACCGTAGATGAACTGGTAACGGCAGAAAAGAACATAGAAGTGGTGATAAGCGGAGAAGTGAGTGCAGATCAGGAGCCATATGTGGTCGAGACCAGCAGCGATACCGTGCAGGTCACCGGCGCAGCTACGCTGATAGACCGTATAACCAGTGTAAACGCCATTGTAGATGTTGGGTCCGTTACAGACGAGATGAGGACTTTGACACTGGAACTGGTGCCTGTGGACGAACAGGGCAGCACTGTTGAAAATGTCGCCCTCAGCCAGTCCAGGATAAATGTCACCATCGTCATGATGACCAAAAAGACAGTTGCACTGGATGTCCCGGTCACAAATCAAAACGCAGGTGGATTTGAAAGAACTGTCGATGTTCCTAAGACCATAGTCATCAAAGGAACCGAAGAGGATCTGGCGGCCGTTGACAGCATATCATGCGAGACTGTTGATCTGGCCGGGATCACGGAGGACACCGAAGTCAGGCTGACCCCTGTACTTCCTGAAGGCATCCAGGTAAGCAGCGAGTCGGAAGGGCTGTCTGCTTCAGTTACCGTCAAACCGCTGAGCTCCGCAAGCTTTACATTTGATGAGGGCGATATACAGATCATAAACAGAGACAGCAGCCTGACATACACCATATCGCCGGTGGAGATAACAGTTGAGGCTACGGGCACCCAAAGCGTCATAGATGCTCTTGAAAAGGGAGATTTTACATTGACGGTAGATGCCGCCAGCCTCGGGACAGGCACTGTAACCGCTTCTGTTACCGTAACATGTGACGGTCAGGTGCAGACGATCGAGTCATCTGTAAACAGAGTTGAGATTACGATAGAATGATTTCAGGAGGGAATTTATGGGAAGACTGTTCGGAACTGACGGAGTCAGGGGAGTGGCCAACAAGGAGCTGACTCCTGAGCTGGCTTTCAATCTTGGAAAAGCGGGCACCCATGTGCTCAAGAGGGATAACCATAGACCGGTGGTAGTCATAGGCAAAGATACGCGCATTTCAGGCGATATGCTTGAAAGCGCCCTTGCTGCCGGAATACTGGCGGTGGGAGGCAATGTGATAAAGGCAGGGGTCATACCTACGCCGGCGGTCGCCTATCTGGCCAAGTATTACGAAGCTGACGCAGGCATAGTCATAAGCGCGTCCCACAACACTTTTGAATACAACGGCATAAAGTTCTTCAACGGAGAAGGATATAAGCTGGACGACGACATAGAAGAAGAGATCGAAGACATAATCATAAGCAGCATAGATGTGAACAGCCATATCACTGGCGAGCTCATAGGCCGGTGCCTTGAAGCTTCGGAGGATGCGGCACGGCTTTATGCGGATCATTTGCTCAGCACGGCAGATTTTAGGCTGGACGGTATGAAGATCGCTCTGGACTGCGCCAATGGAGCTTCCTACAGCATTGCTCCCAAGGTTTATGAAGCCCTCGGCGCTGAGGTGATCGTCATGGGAAATGAGCCCAACGGAGTCAACATCAACGAGGGCTGCGGCTCAACCCATCCGGAGAAGCTGGCGGAGCTGGTTCGTAAGACCGGAGCCCATGTGGGGCTGGCCTTTGACGGGGACGCAGACAGGCTCATCGTTGTCGATGAAAAAGGCAATGTCATCGACGGAGACCGGGTGATCGCCATATGTGCCCGCATGCTCAAAGAACAAGGCAGGCTGGCAGAAAACAAGGCTACCGTAACAGTCATGAGCAACATAGGCTTCCACAAGGCCATGGAGGAATCAGGCATAGATGTGGATGTGACCGGAGTGGGAGACAGATATGTGCTGGAACAGATGCTCAAGAGCGGCTGCGTCATAGGAGGAGAGCAGTCAGGACACATTATTTTCAGGGAATATACCACCACCGGTGACGGTATTCTTTCTTCCCTGCAATTTATGGAAGCTGTTCTTGCTTCAGGCAGGAAGATCTCAGAAATGGCATCGGAAATACAGATCTTTCCGCAGGTACTTGTCAATGCCAGAGTAAAAAACGAAAACAAGAAGAAATATTCCAATGACCCGCAGATAGCTGCGGCCATCGAAGAAATAGAAAAAAAGATGGAAGGAAACGGCCGTGTACTTATCAGGCCTTCAGGCACCGAACCTCTCGTCAGGGTAATGATAGAAGGAGACGACGAGGTTGTGCTGGATCAGATGGCCCGCGGTCTGGCAGATTTGATAGAAGAAAAATTCATGTAGGAGAAAGAAAATGTGTGGAATCGTAGGATATGTAGGAAGCGGCAACGCTAAAGATGTGATCTTAGACGGACTGAAAAAACTGGAGTACAGAGGATATGACTCTGCCGGCATAGCTGTGATAAGGAACGGCAAGCTGGAAGTGAAAAAGCATGTGGGAGAGATCGCCAACCTTGAAAAACTCATCGGTGATGATCCTATGACAAGCCATATTGGCATCGGCCATACCAGGTGGGCTACCCATGGAGCTCCATCTGATGCCAATGCTCATCCCCATGTGAGCCAGGACGGCAAGATCGCCATAATCCATAACGGCATAATCGAAAACTATCACGAACTTAAACAGGATCTGATAGAAAAACACGGGATCAGTTTCAAGACCGAAACAGACTCGGAAGTCATCGCCCAGCTCATAGGCGTTATCTACCGGGAGAAAAAGGATTTGCTGGAATCAGTATTTGAGGCAGTAGATATGATGAGGGGGGCTTATGCGGTAGTGGCCATGGCCGAAGATGAGCCTGACAGGCTGGTAGCTGTCAGAAAAGATGCCCCTATGATAGTAGGCTTGGGTAACGGCAGCAATTTTATCGCATCGGATATACCGGCCCTGCTCAAATATGTGAAGGAAGTCTATCTTATAGAGAACAACGAGACCGTTCTGGTGACTGCAGATAGTGTTTCTATTTTTGATGAAAACAGGAACAAAGTGGACAGGGAAGTCTTTCATGTGACATGGGATGCAGATGCCGCAGAAAAAGAAGGATATGAGCATTTTATGCTCAAGGAGATATATGAGCAGCCAAAGGGCCTTTCCGAAACTCTCTGCCGTCGGCTTGATCCGTCAGGAAAGATAACCCTTGAAGGTATCACTCTTACAAGAGAAGATATAGAAAAATTCAGAAAGATATACATCGTTGCCTGTGGTACGGCATATCACGCCGGCCTTGTAGGCAAATATATCATAGAAAAACTTGTAAAGATACCGGTAGAAGTTGATGTGGCTTCTGAATTCCGATACAGAGATCCGCTCATTGACGAAAATACATTGTTCATTGCCATAAGCCAGTCAGGAGAGACGCTGGACACTCTCGCAGCGCTCAGAGAAGCCAAAAGAAAAGGCGCAAGAGTACTGAGCGTGGTAAATGTGGTGGGAAGCTCCGTTGCAAGAGAATCGGATGATGTATTCTATACATGGGCGGGGCCTGAGATCGCCGTGGCCTCGACCAAGGCATATACGACCCAGCTAATGTGCATGTACATGCTGGCCCTTTATATGGGACTGGAAAAAGGCACTGTCACAAGGGAGGTTTATGACGGATATATCGCAGATCTTAAAGCCATCCCGTCAAAACTGGAGGAACTGTTGAAGCAGGCGCCGGACATTGAGGCTGTTGCCAAACAGCTTTATAACAAGGAGCAGGTGTTCTTCATAGGTAGAGGCCTGGATTCAGCCGTGTCCTACGAGGGTTCCCTCAAGCTTAAAGAAATATCGTATATCAACTCTTTCGCCATTGCCGCAGGGGAACTTAAACATGGGACCATCGCCCTGATGGAACCGGGGACGCTGGTGATAGCCCTGGCCTGCCAGGATTTTCTATATGAAAAGATGGTATCAAATATCCAGGAGATCAAGGCCAGAGGCGCCTATGTGATGGCCATGGCCAAGGAAGGCAACACTTCCATAGCGGATCACAGCGATAAGATGATATATATACCTTGGTGCAGAGATGAGATAACGCCTCTGCTGAGCGTGGTACCGCTCCAGCTTTTCGCCTACTATGTGGCCAAAGAGCGGGGATGTAATATAGACAAGCCAAAGAATCTGGCAAAATCAGTAACAGTAGAGTAGCAAGATTACGGCGCCGGCATATATATGCCGGCGCCGGGATAATGAGGTGACAAAATGGAAAAATACCAAGTAAGAGATATTGCCCTTGCACCATCAGGACACAGAAAGATCCAGTGGGTAAGGGACAATATGCCGCTTCTCAGAGGTCTGGAAGAAGAATACACAAAGACCAGGCCTTTTGAAGGGATAAAGATCTCCCTTTCGGTACACCTGGAGGCAAAGACGGCGTATCTTTGCATGGTACTGGCCGCAGGCGGGGCGGATATGTCTGTGACCGGCAGCAATGTGCTCAGCACGCAGGATGATGTGGCGGCGGCTCTGGCCGACAGCGGTATGAAAGTCTTTGCATATCACGGGGCCACTCAGGAAGAATATGACAGGCATATAGAAATGTGCCTTTCCCATAAGCCGAATATCATCATAGACGATGGAGCCGATCTGGTCAGCTTTATCCATGAAAAGCGGCCTGATCTGGCTGAAGAGGTATGGGGCGGCTGCGAAGAGACTACGACCGGCATAATCAGGCTCAAGGCCATGGAAAGAGAAGGGGTTCTCAGATTCCCTATGGTGGCCGTAAACGACGCCGACTGCAAGCATCTGTTCGATAACAGGTATGGTACAGGCCAGTCCACCTGGGACAGCATAATGAGGAACACCAACCTCATAGTTGCGGCAAAAAAAGTGGTGGTTGTGGGATACGGATGGTGCTCAAGAGGAATAGCCATGAGAGCCGATGCACTTGGAGCACAGGTAATAGTGACGGAGATAGATCCGGTCAAGGCCATTGAGGCAAAGATGGACGGATTTTCGGTAATGCCTATGGCAAAGGCCGCCCATTTTGGAGATATATTTGTAACAGCAACAGGCTGCTGCAAGACCATAACAACAGAGCATATGATGAGCATGAAAGACGGAGCCATCCTTGCAAACGCCGGGCATTTCAACTGTGAGATCGACATGGAGGCCCTTGAGGCTTTTGCCGTGGAAAAGAAAGAAAGGCGTAACAACATCATGGGCTATAAACTGCCAAACGGCAGATGGGTAAATGTTATCGGCGAGGGAAGGCTTGTCAATATAGCCGCAGCCGACGGACATCCGGCAGAGATCATGGATCTGAGCTTTGCCGTGCAGGCCATGTCAGCGGCCTATATAAGGGATCACCATAAGGAACTGGACAACAAAGTCATAAATGTGTCCAGAGAAATGGACAATATCATTGCCCGCAGAAAGCTGGCTGCATGGGGGATCGAGATAGACAGCCTGACCCCTGAACAGGAAGCTTATCTGAACAGCTGGCAGATATAAGGCAGATAAGAGAAAGAAATATTACGGGAGGCGATCATATGGAAATCTCTTATGAAGAAATAAAAGCACAGGCTTCAAAGGCCTGCAAGGAGCTGGTGGAGACCGCAAAGCTGAAAAAGGGAGATATCCTCGCCGTAGGATGCAGTTCCAGCGAGATCATGGGACAGCGCATAGGCAAGGGTTCGGACATCAATGCGGCAGAAGCCGTTTATGAGGGCATAATGGGCGTTCTGGAGCCAAAGGGCATATATCTTGCTGCCCAGTGCTGCGAACATCTTAACAGGGCTGTGATCGTTGAAAAAGATGCGCTGCTTCCGGGAACCGAGATAGTCAATGTGGTGCCTCAGCCAAAAGCCGGGGGATCATTTGCCACCACCATGTATCACAGGGCCAAATGCCCTGTAGCCGTTGAGGAGATCAAAGCTGATGCCGGCATGGATATAGGCGATACTCTGATAGGAATGCAGCTAAAAAAAGTGGCGGTGCCTGTAAGGCTTTCCATAAAGAATATCGGAAAAGCCCATCTTGCCTGCGCAAGGACCAGACCAAAATTTATCGGCGGTTCGAGGGCCATATATGATGAGAAACTTTCCGGAGGAGACATACCGAGATAAAAGTTTTGGAAAGACGGTAACAAAAAACCTGCCGGATTCATATTGTATACTACGACCGAATAAGGTACAAATACAAAATTTGAAAGAAGCAGGTGAATCATATGTCAAATAATTGTGGTCTTTTAGGCGAAGGCGGAGTAGATACCAGTTTACTGTTCTTTTTCCTGTTGCTGGTCATCATTTTCTGCAACTGCTATAACTAAAGATCGGTAATACCTAATGTGCATGCGGCAATCTAAGCCCGCAGAGACGGCAAAAAGCCGCCTGACCGTTGAGTCAGGCGGCTTTCCGGCTATATGGGGGCAAGACCGGAATTTGCCTTTTAATACTAAAGTTTAGGCAGTTCTATACCGCCGGGTAATTGTCAGGAGGAGAAAAATAAAGTATATTTTTTAACAAGTGAGGCACACCTGGCACAAAAACCTGCCGGGGAAAAACTCACAGTGTGACGCTTCATTTATAAAGAAGGAGGACTTATTTATGGGTAGAAAAGTACCATTATGGCAATGTCTGATTGTCATGCTGGCGATGATCGGTCTCCTGATGTGGTCCATATTGATGGATAACGGCGGAGAACCTCACATCGCGCTGATCTTAGCAGCAGCAGTAGCTACTGTAGTAGCGAAAATCAACGGATGGAAATGGGCATATCTTGAACAGGGTATCCTGGCATCCATCAACAGATCCATGCAGGCGATCCTCATCCTGGGAATCCTGGGATGTCTGATAGCTTCATGGATGGCAGCAGGCACCATACCTTCAATGATGTATTATGGTATTAAGGTCATCAGCCCATCAGTGTTCCTGGTAACAGCATGTATTCTCTGTTCCATCGTATCACTGGCGACAGGATCATCTTGGTCCACAGCAGGTTCCATGGGTGTAGCCCTTATAGGAGTAGGAACCGCACTGGGATTCCCTACGGCGATGACTGCCGGAGCCGTAGTATCCGGAGCATATTTCGGAGACAAGATGTCACCACTGTCCGACACCACCAATCTGGCCCCTGCAATGGCAGGCGCAACACTCTTCGATCATATCAAGCATATGATCTATACCACCGGCGTATCAATGATAATCGCTTTGGTAGCTTATGCTGTAATGGGCTTCATGTATGCTTCCGATAATGAAGTTGACATGAGTGTCGTACAGGAGATCACAGAATTTATCGAAGGATCCACCAACATAAGCGTATGGGCACTTATCCCGCCTTTATTCGTAATCCTGATGGTAGCATTTAAACTGCCTGCGATACCTGGCCTCATAGGCGGCGTGCTGATAGGCATACCATTCATGTTCCTCAACCAGGCCCATGTGGAAGCTGCCATGGAAAGAGCCGGTGACCTGCCTCTGGGTTCCGGACTCATCAACAACATTTTCTACATCCTCAACAACGGTATTGCCATGGGTAATGTACCGGAAGGCGCTTCAGACATAATAAACGAGCTGTCCGGACTGCTTACCGCCAACGGCATGCAGGGATTCATGTGGACCATATCCATCATAATCTGCGCAATGTGCTTCGGCGGTGTAATGGACGCCACAGGAATGATGGCTTCACTGGCCGGAACTTTGCTGAAGATGGCCAAGGGAACCGGCGGACTGGTCCTTGCAACAGAGATCACCTGTCTGGTAGTAAATGCAGTTTGCTGCGACCAGTACCTGTCTCTGGTACTGCCAGGAAGAATGTTCAAGGAAGCTTTCGAGGACAGAAGACTTGCACCGAAGAACCTGTCAAGGTGTCTGGAGGACTGCGGAACCATAACATCGAACTTCTTCCCTTGGAACACCTGCGGAGCTACAATGAGGCAGTTCCTCGGCGTAAACAGCTCGTACATACCATTTGCTATCCTTAACTGGGTAAATCCGATAGTATCAGTAATATTCGGATTCACAGGCATAACGATGACGAAGATGACGGAAGAAGAGTATCAGAAAGTACTTGCCGAAAGAGAAGCCGAAAAGGCTGCAGCCATGAAGGCAATGGAAGCATAGGCTGGATATTCTCCTTAATATCAGGCGAAATGACAAATAGAATCGCAAAAAACCGGACTGCAAGGTCCGGTTTTTTGTGTCTGTCATGGCGCCTGTCTGCAGTTTTTGAACACATTGCTTCCGGACAGTGGCGCTAAAAATATGCTAATAAATTGTTAATAAACCGCTAAAATAGTGCTGAATTTTCGTTAAAAAATAAAAAAACGGTAAAATGTGTTATAATGAAAAAAATGTAGTGTGTATGAAAACTGAAAAAGGAGGAAGGTAAATGCTCCAGATCATACAAATGGCGTACATGACAGCCATGATGATCGGTGCCGCAGCTTTCGGTATACAGGTAATGACATCTGTAAAAAACCTTTGCGTTGACAACAATATGGTCAAAAGCAAGAACACCACGGTTTTTTTAGGACTGATCTTATTATTTAACTTCCTGGATTTCATGACCGTGATCTTTTACGGTCAGTTGGAGAACGGCAGCATAGAGCGGATGTTCATATTGGAGAATCTGCTCAGCGTTGCCATTGCCTATTCGCTGGTCTGCATGGAAAGAGATTATGCCGGAGAAAAGCGAAGAAACTGGGTATCGGTATTTTTCCTGGTGATAGCAATGCTGATACTGTGGGCGGACATGACTTATACTTCTGACAGGATAAATGTCAATGTCTACCTGCATCTGGTATTGATAGTGTCACTCAATGCAGCCCTGCTGACGGTAGTATCGTATTTCTGCTTCCGGTCCATGAAAAGCATATTGGCGAAAGCAGAGAACAAGAAGGTTGCCATGTATCTCACATTATGCACTGTTTTTCTGGCAGTCCTGTGCATAATCGTAACGCTGAGCATAGTTGGTTCGAGGACAGCATTCAATCCTTTCCGCAAGGACAAGGAGATATATGTGATATTCTGGATAGCTCTCAATGCCATGAACATGGTGCTCGTATGGACTTCCTGCAAGACAAACAAAACAGGCGAGAACAGAGCTGAGACCGTGGAAGAGCGGATTGACAGGCTTGCCAGCGAGAGAGGACTTAGTTCCAGGGAAAGGGAGATCGCATTCCTGCTGTACAAAGGCAAGACCAATAACGAGATAGCGGATATGCTTTTCCTGTCATCAAATACGATAAAAGTACATACATCCAATCTATACCGGAAACTTGGGGTCAGCACCAGAATGCAGGCTGTTGGCGTAGTCAGAGGCGAAGACGACGATGACTAAAGAAAGAGGATATAACCTTTGTTATATTAACACAGGCTATATCCTTTTTTTTCGCCGCTGATACATGATCGGCCGGTATGTGAGACATGCAGGATTTGCCTCCATCTTTCTACCGGAGATCAAAGTTCATCTGCATATTGTCCGAGTCTGCTGCGGGTCCTGGCTTCACCGAGGATCTGCTGTATCTCCCATACATCAGGAGACTGGCTGCGGCCCATAAGGGCTATCCTGATGACTGTGCTCACATGTCCCACATGGCCTTTATAGTCCTCCGGATGTTTCTTATAATCCTTAGGCTTGGCCGCATAGCCCAGCTCTGATGCTATTTCTCTTATCTTGCCGAACCAGGTTTCCTGGTCATCCTCATGGCAGTATGAAGCAAGGTAACGGCTTATTATCTCTTTTGCGTCAGCCTCAGCTTCTGAAGGTAGATGATCTTCTCTCCTGAACATGTCATCGAAGAAATAGCTGATGTTTTCAATGATCTGTTCAGCATAAACATGGTCTTTACGAGGTTTTTGGCCGCTCCTGCCTATGTCCAGTATCCTTTCGAGATATTGCCTGTCCTCGAATACGGACGCAAAGTCAGGCCTGAACTTGTCAGACCAGCCTTTCAGGAAATCGAACAGGACCGTCGCCGGTATGCGCAGCAATACATCCTTGCTCACATCATTTAATTTGTTCAGGTCAAAGAGGGCTCCCGAATTGCTCATCTTTTCCGTGGTGAACTCAAACTCGTCTATATCGGCCTGCGGATTGGCTATGCGCCATTCCTCAAAATTGGAATTCAGTATGGTCATGAGATATTCCCTGACTGCTGCCGGATGGTAGCCCATCTTGCGGTAAAAATCCAGAGAAAGCTCCGGGTCCTTGCGCTTTGAGAGCTTGCGCTTGTTGCCTTCCTCGTCAAGTTTCATCAGCTGAGCGGTATGACAGTAAACAGGCGGCTCCCAGCCCAGCTTTTCAAAGAGCTCGATGTGTATGGGCAGGGAAGGCAGCCATTCTGCGCCTCTGACCACATGGGTCGTCCTCATCAGATGGTCGTCCACCACATGGGCAAAGTGATAAGTAGGGATGCCGTTGGCCTTGAGGAGAACTGTGTCCTGATCGTTGACCGGCATACTGATCTTGCCTCTTATGGCGTCGTCTATCTCAAATCTCTTTATCTGATCTTCCGGCAGGGACATGTCGCCGTCCGAGCGGAGCCTTATGACATATGGCATACCGCTGCTGAGTTTTTCCCGGATCTCGTCCAGCGTCAGATTTCTTGAGCGTGCCCATTTTCCGTAAATTCCGGGTGTGAGTTTATGCGCTTCCTGCTCAGCCCTGATGGCAGCTATCTCATCTTCAGTCAGAAAACATGGATAGGCTTTGCCCTCTGCGACGAGCTTTTTTGCAAAACACTGATATATTGGACCGCGGCGGCTCTGGGTATAGCTTCCGTAAGCTCCGGTTTCTCCGTCAGGACCGGCGCCTTCATCAAAATTTATGCCAAAAAAGTGCAGGGAGTTTATGATGATGTCAACCGCACCATCCACATATCTTTTGTCATCCGTGTCCTCTATGCGCAGATAAAATATGCCTCCGGACTGATGGGCCAGCCTTTCATCGGCAAAGGCTCCGAAAAGGTTACCCAGATGAATGAATCCTGTAGGGCTGGGTCCGAGACGGGTGACTTTGGCCTGCGATGGAAGCTGGCGCGGCGGAAACATTTTTTCATATTCCTCAGGAGTCTTTTCCACATCAGGAAAAAGAAGCTCCCCTAAAGCTCGATAGTCCATTTATGTAAACCTCCATAGCGTTTTCAACTAATTTATTATATATGGAAAAGTATTAAATGGCAAGATTTTGGGAGAATAAAAAACAGCGAAAGGAGAGCCGAGCATGTACGAAAAATATTTGGAAATATTGAGAAAAGATCTGCCGATAGATGAAAGTTTCGATATCCTCGAAAGGAAATTCATGATAGGCAGCAGAAAAGCTTCCATCTTTTTTACTGACGGGCTCACAGACGGGGTCAAGACCCAGATAGCCCTCAGCTATTTTATGCGGGTCAGGCCGGAAGCTACCCGGCATATAACAACCAGCGCGCAGCTCATGGAAGAACATGTGCCTTTTCTTGACAGTACGCTGGTGGACCCCAAGAGCGCTTCTCAATATGAAAAGGAAAGACCCCATGAGTGGAGCCAGGCCATGATACAGGACTGCTGCTCTCAGGCGGAAGAAAAGATGTATTCCGGCCTTACGCCTCTTGTGGTCGAAGGTACCGACAAGATCATAATAATGGATATGAGGGAGTATCCGGGCCGCTCTGTAAGCGAACCGGAAAAAGAAAAATCCCTCAGGGGCGCCAAAGACGGGTTTACAGAAAACATGATGGAAAACATAAGCATGATAAGGCGCCGCATACGGGACAACAACCTGATCTTCAGGCACAACTATATCGGGAGCATGAGCAAGACCGATGTGGCCATAAGCTATATGAAAGACAAAGTGGACAAAGAACTGCTGGCACGCCTTGAAAAACAGCTAAAAAATCTTGACGCAGAAAACCTTACTGTAGGAGACCAGAGCCTTCTTGAAAGGCTGATGAAATCCGTAGGAGCCTACAGCAAGGTCAACCCTTTTCCCAAGGTCAGATACTCCCAGAGACCTGACATAATCTCAGCTCACATAGCCGAGGGAAAGATCGCGATCATAGTAGACAACTCTCCGACGGTCATGCTGCTGCCGGTAGGAATATTTGATTTTCTGCAGGATATAGACGACTATTATTTTCCCCAGATAACCGGTAATTATTTCCGCCTGCTGAGGACCATAAATTTCATGGTCATCCTGTTCCTGACGCCCATATACATGCTCATAATCGAGTACGAAGAATTTACGCCTGAGACTCTGCGGTTTTTCGTGCCTGAAGAAAACTTCGCCGTTCCGATCCTGCTGCAGTTCATACTGCTGGAAATTGCGATAGACGGCCTAAAGCTTGCGTCTCTCAACACGCCCGAATCCCTGGGCATGTCCCTTTCTGTCATCGGCGCCTTGATAATGGGAGAATTCAGCATCAGTTCCGGATGGTTCATACCCCAGACAATACTGTGCATGGCGGTGGTGGCCCTTGCCAGCTTTACGCAGCCCAGCATCGAACTGAGCTACGGGATAAAGTATGCCAGGATAATAATGATCCTTGGAGCCGGACTCCTGGGCATATGGGGATTTCTGGCGGGCGCTGCCGTGGCCCTCATGTTCCTTGCCACAACAAAGACTTTGTCGGGGGATTCTTACCTGTATCCGCTGATCCCTTTTAAGTGGAAAGCGCTAAAAAGATTGCTTTTCCGTACGGAAAAGTGATATAATAGTCCTACTATCTTTTTTAGGAGGAGAAAATATGGCAAGGATTCTGAAAAAAGTCCCTAATTTTAAACTCCCCAAGTATAAGATGAGGGATATAGACGAGATAGAAGAATTAAAAGTTGATTATACAGATGAATTTATCAAAAACCTCGATAAAAAAGGCGAAAAAAAGGCTGAAGGTTATCCGGGAACTGATTACAGGACGATCAAGGAAATATTTGTAAGGAATATAGAAAAGTACAAAGACAGGCCATTTGTGCTGGAAAAGTTCAATCGGAAAGGCGCCTTTGAGGAAAGGACATACGGCCGTTTCGGCGAGGATGTGAAAAATCTCGGCACAGGCCTTATCAGGACCTTCAAGCTGAGAGGCGAAAAGGTGATGATAATAGGCGAGACAACCTATGAATGGTATGTATCGTACATGGCAATGCTCTGCGGAGCAGGTATAGCGGTGCCGACGGACAAGGAACTGCCGGATAACGAGCTGGAAAATATCATCAAACGTTCGGATGCTGCTGCCATAATCTACTCACCCAGAAAGAGAGACCAGATAAAAAAGGTGGCCAATCACTGCCCAGGTGTCAGATTTTTCATGGAAATGTATTCTGATGAAAAACTTAATGGCAGGTTCGTGGGCCTTGACTATGTGATGGAAGAAGGAAAATTCCTCAGAGGCATGGGTTATGAAGAGTACATGGACATAGAGATAGACCCGGATGCTTTTGCCCTGCTCATATTCACCAGCGGGACCACTTCCGCATCCAAAGGGGTAATGATCTCCAATACGAACCTGGCTTACAATGTAAATGCCGTGACCCCTTATGTACATCTGACTCCGGATGACAGGCTGTTTTCTGTGCTGCCGCTCCATCATACCTATGAGTCGACCATCGGATTCCTGCTGCCTATGGCAATAGGCGCTTCCATAGCAGTTTGCCAGGGACTCAAACATATAGCCAGTGATATGAAAGAGACCGAGCCTACGGCCATAATTGCCGTGCCTCTGCTCATAGAGGCGCTGTACAAAAAGATCAACCAGGGCATAGAAAAGAGCGGCAAGGCTCAGATGGTAAAATATATGATAACCCTGACCAATGGCCTCAAGAATCTGGGTGTTGACATCAAACGCAAGGTGTTTAAGGACATATACGCCAATCTCGGCGGCAGGCTCAGGATCGTAGTATCTGCCGCTGCTCCTATAGATGCCAAAGTCGGCAAGTGGCTTGAGGACATCGGCGTGATATTCCTTCAGGGATATGGCCTTACGGAAACTGCTCCTATCGCAGCTCTGACACCGGATTATGATACAAGGGTGGGTTCCGCAGGAAAATCCGTGGTATGTGATGAAATAAAGATCAAGGATCCAAATGAAAACGGAGAAGGCGAGATACTCATCAGAGGAAAGACGGTCATGCTGGGATATTACGAGGATGCAGAAGCTACCGCCGCCGCAATAGATGAGGACGGATGGTTCAATTCCGGAGATATAGGCTATATGGATGAGGACGGTTTCATCTATATAACCGGCAGGAGCAAAAATGTCATAGTAACCCAGAACGGAAAGAACATTTATCCGGAAGAGATCGAGACTCTTCTTTCCAAAGTGGAAGAGATAAAAGAATGCATGGTCTACGGCAAGGAAGTGGCCGGGGAAAAGGAACTCATAATAACCGCAAGGGTCATCCCGGACTATGAGAGGATAGAGGAACTCCACAGCGCAGATCTCAGCGAAGATGAGGTCTACAAGGTGATCTGGGAGCAGATAAAAAAGGTCAACCGCAAGCTAAGCAACTACAAGACGATCAAAAAACTGGAGATCAAGACCGACGAATTTGAAAAGACCAGCACCATGAAGATCAAGAGATACGCAGAGCTGGCTAAAAAATAGACAGCCGCCATGGCTGTTCCCAGGAGCAGGGCCGTCCGCCGTTGGAAGCGGCGGTGGCAGGCAAGGCCATCATCTGGAGAAAACGGCGATGGCAGGCAAGGCAGCCCTCTGGAGAAAACGGCGGTGGAAGGCAAGGTAGCCCGTCCGGAGTCATACATATCTGGAACTGATCAAGAAAATGCAGGCTAAACTGAGATGAACTACACCTGAAAGTGAGAAAAAAACGGATTCAGGGGGACGGACTACACCCAAGTATTGCTTTAAGGCGATTTTAGGGGGAGTGAGGGTAGCTTTAACGGGTTCATTTTGACAAGTTAAATTGTCAAAATGGCAAAAATCCGACAAAAAATGGACCTCACTCCCTTTCTTTATTCCCCCTGGAATCATTGATTTAAAGAAATAAGGGGGAAAGCATCCCCCCCCTGAGTGGTAAAAAGATCAGTTTTAGGGGGGACCCGCCCCCCCTCAATCGAAGAAAACACAGGTTTTGGGTGTAGACACCCTTGCCTAATGCAGAGCTAGGCACAGCATAGACCAGTGCTGCGTACCTGCCGCCGCCAGCTACAGATATTGTTCCTTCTGAAAAATCAGCCACAAGGCCGCCTGTCGGTACATGCATCGACAGGCGGCTAAAGAGCAGCCCGCAGCGCCGCGGGAGGAGGCTTTGGCTCCTGCGGCCGAGAGAAGCGAGGCGGCCGGGCCGGGCCCCGCGCCTGAGCCGGAAACGCCCGCGATGACGCCGGAGATGGCAAAAATCGTGGAGAACACGGTCTATAACAAGGCGGCGACAAGGCTGTGGATGCCCGGCGGGGCGCTGGATGCACAGCAGGATGACGATGACGAGAAAACAGAGGAAGAGCCGGAGGAGGAAAATTCGGCGCAGTTCGATGTGAGCGACAACCGGACACTCGATCAGGTGGTCCGCTGGCTGATGGAATTAGGCTATATCCCAAGCTTCTGTACGGCGTGCTACCGGGAAGGACGGACGGGCGACCGCTTTATGAGCCTCTGCAAGAGCGGGCAGATCCAGAACTGCTGCCATCCGAATGCGCTGATGACGCTCAAGGAGTATCTGGAGGATTATGCGGCGCCGGGGACGAAAGAGATTGGAGAGAAGCTGATTCAGGCGGAGATCGGTTCGATTCCGAAAGAAAAAGTGCAGGAGATCGTGAGAAAAAATCTGGTTGAAATTGAAAAGGGGCAGCGGGATTTCAGGTTTTAACTAAATCAGGAGGATCAAAATGGGAATGAATGAGACGCCGTCCGGCGAGCGGGTACATATCGCGTTTTTTGGACGGAGAAATGCGGGAAAATCGAGTCTGGTCAATGCGGTGACCGGGCAGGAGCTGGCGATCGTGTCGGACATCCGGGGGACGACGACCGATCCGGTCTATAAATCGATGGAGCTTCTGCCGCTCGGTCCGGTGGTTATCATCGACACGCCTGGAATCGACGATGAGGGCGAGCTGGGCTTAAAGAGAGTTGGCAAGACTCGTCAAGTCTTAAATAAGGCGGATCTGGCAGTCCTGGTGGTGGATGCGGTGGAAGGAATCAGCAGCTGGGAAGAAGAGATGATCCGGCTGTTTGAGAAGAAGGAAATCCCGTATCTGGTGGTTTACAATAAGATGGATTTGCTGACGGGAAAATCGGAACAGGAACCGGCTGTGGAACATACCGCCTATGTGAGTGCCCGGACGAGAGAAGGAATCCAGCAGTTAAAAGAGCAAATGGCACGTCTTACGTCACAGGAGACGGATGAAAAACGGCTGGCTGCTGATCTAGTAAAACCGTTTGATACGGTAATTCTGGTTGTTCCGATTGACAAGGCGGCGCCGAAGGGGCGGCTGATTCTGCCGCAGCAGCAGGTCATCCGGGATCTGCTGGACATCGGTGCGATGCCGTTTGTCTGCCGGGAAAGTGAACTTTCGGAGACGTTTGCAAAATTGAAAGAAGCTCCGGCATTGGTAATCACGGACAGCCAGGTATTTCCGCTGGTAGCCCGGCTGACGCCGCCGCAGGTGCGTCTGACTTCCTTTTCCATTTTGTTTGCGCGGTATAAGGGGGATCTGAAACAGGCAGCGGAGGGCGCCAAAGCGCTGGAAATGATACAGGACGGAGATCCGATTCTTATTTCTGAGGGCTGTACGCATCAT
>UQOC01000031.1 GCA_900542565.1 uncultured Eubacteriales bacterium
GCGCGGAGTTTAAAGAGTTTTTTCCCGACAGCGCGGTGGAGTATTTTGTCTCCTACTACGATTATTATCAGCCGGAGGCCTATGTGCCATCCACTGACACATATATAGAAAAAGACTCCCAGATCAACGACGAGATAGACAAGCTGCGCCATTCGGCCACGGCAGCCCTGGCAGAAAGGCGTGATGTCATAATCGTTGCCAGCGTTTCATGCATATACGGACTGGGAAGCCCGGTGGACTACGAGAATCAGGTCCTTTCCCTGCGGCCGGGCATGGAAAAGAGCCGCCAGGATATCCTGCGCCGGCTGGTAGACATCCAGTACAACCGCAACGACATGGCCTTTGAACGGGGAACTTTCAGAGCCAGAGGCGATGTCATAGACATATATCCGGCCGGGTCGGAATCGGCAGTCAGAGTTGAACTCTTTGGCGACGAGGTGGAATCCATCAAAGAAATGAACCCTGTAACTGGCGAGATAACCGGAGCCAGAGATCACATCGCCATCTATCCGGCTTCCCACTATGTAACATCACCTGAAAAAATGGAGCATGCTCTCAAGACCATAGACGAAGAGCTGGAAGAACGGGTGCGCTGGTTCAAAGACAGGGGCAAGCTGCTGGAAGCCCAGCGCATAGAACAGAGGACCAGATATGATCTGGAAATGCTGAGAGAAATAGGCACCTGCAAAGGCATAGAAAACTATTCCAGGCACCTTAACGGACTGCCTGCAGGCACCAGGCCATATACCCTCATAGATTATTTTCCGAAGGATTTTCTCATAATGATAGATGAATCCCATGTGATGCTGCCCCAGCTGAGGGCCATGTACGAGGGGGACCGTTCAAGAAAGATGTCTCTGGTGGAATACGGATTCAGACTGCCTTCGGCTCTGGACAACAGGCCTCTCAAATTCGACGAATTTAACAGTATGGTCAATCAGATACTGTATGTGAGCGCAACGCCGGCCCCATATGAGAGGGAACAGTCAGGCGGCATAAGCGCCGAGCAGATAATAAGGCCGACCGGGCTCCTTGATCCTCCTATAGAGGTACATCCTACCCAGGGCCAGATCGACCATCTGATAGGCGAGATCAGAAAAGTCACCGACAGAAGCGAGAGGGTCTTTGTCACCACCCTGACCAAGAAGATGGCCGAAAGCCTTACAGACTACCTCAAAGGTGTGGGCATCAAGGTGAGATATCTCCATTCAGAGATAGATACCCTCGAAAGGATGGAGATCATAAGGGACCTGCGCATGGGAGAGTTTGATGTCCTTGTAGGTATCAACCTGCTCAGAGAAGGGCTGGATATACCGGAGGTTTCCCTGGTGGCTATCCTTGATGCTGACAAAGAAGGGTTCCTGAGAACGGAGACATCGCTGATACAGACCATCGGACGGGCAGCCAGAAATGTAGACGGAAAAGTCATAATGTATGCCGACGGCATAAGCAAGGCCATGAAAGCTGCCATCGACGAAACCGACAGGAGACGGCAGATACAGCAGAAATACAATGAAGAACACGGTATCACCCCGGCTTCCGTCAGGAAGTCCATCAGGTCTGTCATAGAGGCCACCCATGCGGCGGAAGATGAGGACATCTACAAGGGCAAGAAAGCTGCCGAGATGACAAAGAAAGAACTGACTGACTACATCAAGAAGCTGGAAGCCGAAATGAAACAGGCCGCTTCCGACCTGCAGTTTGAGCGTGCGGCTTCCCTGCGTGACCAGATATTTGAATACAAAGCAAAACTTTAAGGAGATAAATAATGGCAAAAGATATAGTCATCAAAGGCGCCAACGAAAACAACCTGAAAAACCTCAATGTGACCATACCAAGAGACAAATTTGTCGTACTTACTGGGCTTTCAGGATCAGGCAAATCTTCGCTGGCTTTCGACACAATATATGCAGAGGGGCAGAGAAGATATATGGAAAGCCTTTCCTCATATGCCAGACAGTTTCTGGGGCAGATGGAAAAGCCTGATGTTGAATATATAGAGGGCCTTTCTCCGGCGATTTCCATAGATCAGAAGACCACCAACAGAAACCCGCGTTCCACGGTCGGGACAGTCACCGAGATACATGATTATTTCAGGCTTCTGTATGCCAGAGTGGGAAAACCTCACTGCCCAGTATGCGGCAAGCTGATCACCAGCCAGTCGGTGGATCAGATGGTGGATACCATCATGGAAATGGAAGAAGGCACCAAACTGCTGATCCTTGCACCTGTAGTCAGAGGCCGTAAGGGCACCCACGAAAAGATACTGGAAAAGATCAAAAAAGAAGGTTTTACCAGGGTCAAGGTTGACGGACAGATCAAATTGATAAATGAGGACGAGATCAAGCTGGAAAAGACTTTCAAACATAACATAGAGATAGTGGTAGACAGGATAGTGGTGCGTCCCGGACAGGAGGGGCGGATCGCCGAGGCCTGCGAGCTTGCCATGGCTCATGGCGAAGGACTTGTAAATATCGAAGGGGATTTTTACGATCATCATTATGAGAGGACTTTCAGCAGCAAGCTGGCCTGCCCGGAACATGGCGTCAGCATAGAAGAACTGGAACCGAGGATGTTCTCGTTCAACGCTCCTTTTGGAGCCTGTCCATGCTGCAGCGGACTGGGATATACACAGAAGCTGAATCCGGACAAGATCGTAAGGATGGATATGAGAATACCTGACGGCGCTCTGGCCACGGTGTTCGGCTCCATGGAATTCAGCGGGTTCTACAGGCAGCAGGTAAATGCTCTTGCCGAGGATAACGGAGTTGATATAGATAAACCGCTCAAAGAGCAGCCAAAAAAATTCATACAGGAACTTTTGTACGGCACCGGTGACCGGCATCTCAAATATTATTATGTGAGCCGCAATACCGGAAGCCGGTCTTTACAGGACCGTCCTTTTGAAGGAGTGATCAACAATATCGAAAGGCGCTACAGGGAGACCACTTCCGACTATTTCAAGAACAAGATGGAAGAATATATGACCATAGACATCTGTCCTGAATGCCACGGAAAAAGGTTCAAGCCTGAGATACTTGCCGTGACCGTTGGCGGCAAGAATATCGCAGATCTTTCCGACCTGTCGGTGAGGGACGCCCTGTCATTTATCGAAGGACTGCAGCTCTCTGCAAAAGATGCTGCCATTGCCTATCAGGTGCTGAAAGAGATAAAGTCCAGGCTGAAATTCCTGATAGATGTAGGTCTGGATTACCTGACCCTGAGCCGTTCGGCAGGAACCCTTTCAGGAGGGGAATCCCAGAGGATAAGGCTTGCTACTCAGATCGGTTCAAGTCTTGTGGGTGTGCTGTATATCCTGGATGAGCCGAGTATCGGACTCCACCAGAAAGATAATGAAAAACTGCTGGCTACTCTGAGACAGCTTACGGATATAGGCAATACACTAATAGTAGTAGAACATGACGAAGATACCATGTATGCTGCCGACCATATCGTCGATATAGGGCCGGGAGCAGGAATAAACGGCGGAGAACTGGTCGTTCAGGGAACTGTAGACGACATCAAAGCCTGCAAGGAGTCCATAACCGGCCAGTATCTTTCCGGCGCCCGCAAGATCGAGGTGCCAAAGACTCGCCGGCCGGGCAACGGGAAATCCCTGATAGTCAAGGGGGCCCGGCAGAACAACCTCAAGGGCATTGATGTAGAATTTCCGCTGGGCAAGCTCATATGTGTCACAGGAGTTTCGGGATCCGGAAAGAGCAGCCTTGTCAACGAAATACTGTACAAGGGCGTATCAAGGATAACCAACAGGACCATGGATGACGCCGGAGCTCATGACGAGATAATCGGCATCGAAAATATAGATAAGGTCATAGATATAGACCAGTCCCCCATAGGAAGGACTCCCAGATCTAATCCGGCCACATATACAGGCATGTTCACCCATATAAGGGATCTGTTTGCCAGCCTGCCGGAAGCCAAGATGAGAGGATTCAGCAAAGGCCGGTTCAGTTTCAATGTTAAAGGGGGCCGCTGCGAGGCCTGCGGCGGCGATGGGATAATCAAGATCGAGATGCATTTCCTGCCAGATGTATATGTGCCATGTGAAGTATGCAAGGGCCACAGATATAACCGCGAGACCCTGGAAGTTAAATATAAAGGAAAGAATATCTTCGATGTGCTTGACATGAGCGTCACTGAGGGGTTAGAATTCTTTCAGAATCTGCCGAGTATAGCGAGGTCCTTGCGGACTCTTGAAGAGGTGGGCCTGGGATACATCAAGCTGGGTCAGCCTTCCACCGAACTTTCCGGAGGAGAAGCCCAGAGGGTCAAGCTGGCAACCGAACTCTCCAAGCGGAGCACAGGCAAGACTCTTTATATACTGGATGAACCAACAACAGGGCTTCACTTTGCCGATGTGGACAAGCTGATCGCTGTGCTGGATAAACTGGTTGACGCCGGGAATACGGTCGTGGTCATAGAACACAATCTGGATGTTATCAAAAGGGCTGACCACATCATAGATCTTGGACCTGACGGCGGAGACAGAGGAGGAAACATAGTCATCACAGGAACACCTGAGGAAGTGGCAGAATATGAAAAGTCTTACACCGGACAATTCCTCAAGAAGCTTCTTAAATAAAACAACGGAGGAGATCCCAATGGAAAACAAAATGAATCTGACCATGCTGACAGACTTTTACGAGCTCACCATGGCCAACGGCTATTTTGAGACAGGCATGGCAGATAACATCGCCTATTTCGACATGTTCTTCAGACGCGTTCCTGACGGAGGAGGCTATGCCATAATGGCCGGTGTGGAACAACTTATGGCATATCTGAAGAATTTGAAATTTACCGATGAAGATATCGAATTCCTGAGGAGTAAGGGGATCTTTTGCGATGATTTTCTTGAATATCTCAGAAACTTTAAATTTGAATGTGATGTATGGGCGGTGCCGGAGGGAACTCCGATATTTCCTCATGAACCTATCGTAACGGTAAGGGGTCCTGTGATACAGGCCCAGTTTATCGAGACCATGGTCCTGCTTTCCATCAATCACCAGAGTCTTATAGCCACCAAGGCCAACAGGATAGTCAGGGCTGCAAAGGGAAGGAGCGTCATGGAGTTCGGCACAAGGCGGGCCCATGGAGTAGACGCAGCCATATACGGAGCAAGAGCAGCTTATATCGGTGGATGTGCCGGGACAGCCTGCGCCATAGCCGACAGGGATTATGGGATAACTGCGCTTGGGACAATGGCCCATAGCTGGGTGCAGATGTACCCGGATGAATATTCTGCATTCAAAAAATATGCGGAAATATATCCGGACAACTGCACATTGCTGGTAGACACATACAATGTAATCAAGTCGGGAGTCCCTGCCGCCATAAGAGTATTCAAAGAAATGAAGCCAAAGAAGATGGGTATCAGGATAGACTCCGGAGATGTGGCATATCTGACAAAGAGAGCCCGCAAGATGCTTGATGAAGCAGGATTGCATGAGTGCCAGATTGTTGTATCCAACTCTCTGGACGAATATATAATCAGAGATGTGATAATGGAGGGAGCCTGCATAGATTCATTCGGCGTGGGCGAAAGACTGATAACAGCAAAATCTGAGCCTGTTTTCGGAGGTGTATATAAACTGGTGGCGCTGGAAACGGACGGCAAGCTGATACCTAAGATCAAGATATCAGAAAATGTGGAAAAGATAACCAATCCGGGATTTAAGCATGTGTACCGCCTGTATGATAAGACCACCGGCAAGGCAAGGGGCGATGTGATAACCGTTGCCGATGAGACTATACCGGAAGTGGATGAATACGAGATCTTTGACCCTAATGCCGTATGGAAAAGGACAAAGATAAGGGATTATTATGTCAAAGATCTGAGAGTACAGCTGTTTGACAAGGGCATGTGCGTGTACGAAAGTCCGTCCGTTGATGATATCAAAGAATATTGCCGCTGTCAGATCGATACGCTCTGGGATGAAACCCTGAGGTTCGAGAATCCGCAGACATATTATGTGGATCTTTCCCAGAAATTATGGGATATCAAGAATGAACTGCTTTCAGAGATGACGGCAAAATAAAAAGAAACCAAAGAATCCAAAATAATAAAAAGTTAAGGTTTTGTTAATGCGAAAAAAGCGGGTATATGCTAGAATATATTATAGTAAAGGAACCCGTGGATGGAGGTAACCACTATGAAAAGCATATACATCTTGCTGACCAGGAGCACGACTATCTGTTCCAGGATAGTTTACATGGCTACCAGGAGCGAGTTTACTCACGCAGCTATTTCGTTGGATAGGAACTTCGATAAACTATATACTTTCGGAAGAAAATATAAGAGGCTCATGCTGCCGGCAGGGTTTGTCAGGGAGAGTGTCTATGACGGCCTTTTGGGAGACTCGGATGATATGCGCTGTGCGGTTTATGAGATCAAGATCAGTGACATAAGTTACAAAAGGCTGACCAAATTCCTCAGCCACATGGAAAAAAACAAGGAAAAATATCGTTACAGCATACTGGGTCTTCCCATGTGCAAGTTCAACAGGAAGTATGAGCGAAAAGGATATTTTTTCTGCTCACAGTTCGTTTATTATGCGCTGAGCAAATCCGGCACCATAGAAAGGACCATGGAACCTTCGTTGGTGCGGCCCATGGATCTGTCGGAACTGTCAGAAGCCAACGAGATCTTCAGGGGGGGGGAAATAAGAGAGCTTAGGATAGCAGACAGGCTGTTTTTCGATACTTCTCTTGACATGAGGCCGGAAACGGATTTATAATATAGCAGAATTGAATAATATCTTCAGGGCAGGGTGAAATTCCCGATCGGCGGTATAGTCCGCGAGCGCATGGGCGCAGGGCTTGGCATATGTTCAAGCCGGGATTTGGTGAGATTCCAAAACCGACAGTATAGTCTGGATGAAAGAAGATGGTGTTGCATATGGACGCTTTTGTTTTATTGCTCTGAAATGACCCTTCATTTCAGAGTTTTTTTATCAAAAGACAGTTCAGAGATTTTTTATCAAAAGACAGTCGGTCTTTTTGCAAGCCCTGGAGCAGAATGCTTCAGGGCAATTTTATTTTCGGAGGTGATGATGATGGATGAAAAGCGTAAAAAAACAATGTCTGCCTCGGAACAGACTATCGCAGATAAACGATATATGGAAATGGCCATCGAACTTGCCCGCAGAGGAGCCGGAAAAGTGAACCCAAATCCAATGGTGGGAGCGGTGATAGTCAAAGACGGCAGGGTCATCGGACGGGGTTATCATCAGAAATACGGCAGTCTCCACGCAGAAAGGAACGCCCTCAAAAACTGCGTTGAAGATCCATCCGGCGCAGCCATGTATGTGACTCTGGAGCCATGCTGCCACTATGGGAAAACACCGCCCTGCACCCAGGCGATCATCGAGGCCGGGATAAGCAGGGTAGTGGTTGGGACTGCAGATCCCAATCCCAAAATGTCCGGAAGGAGCCTGAAAACCCTGAGGGATCACGGTATGGAAGTAAACTGCGGAGTACTGAAGGAACAATGCGATGATCTTATAAAGATTTTCCGCAAGTATATCACCACCGGACTTCCTTATGTGACCATGAAATACGCCATGACACTTGATGGAAAGATAGCCGCATATACAGGCAGGTCACAATGGATAACAGGAGAGGAGGCAAGACGGCACACCCATGAGACAAGAAACTTATACAGCGGGATAATGGCAGGCGTAGAGACTGTCATCAAAGATGATCCGCTGCTCACATGCCGGATCACAGGCGGACGGGATCCCATAAGGATAATATGCGACAGCAGATTGCGCACACCCCTCGGTTCACGGATCGTCAAAACGGCAGCAGATGTCAGGACCATCATAGCCACATGTGAGGATGATATACGCAAACATTTACCATTTACACAAAAAGGCTGCCGCATCATTGTCACCGGAAGCAGGGACGGAATGGTAGATCTGCGTGAACTTATGCTGAGACTGGGAACGCAGGATATAGACAGCGTGCTCCTTGAAGGCGGCGGCAGCCTCAACTGGAGCGCCATGGACCAGCATATAGTTGACAGTGTGCAGGCATATATCGCTCCGATGATAATGGGAGGAGAAAAAGCAAGATCACCGGTGGAAGGACTAGGACATCCGTCTCCTGACCTGGCAGTCCGCCTTAAGAACATGAAAATAACAGCCATAGGCAAAGACTACCTTGCAGAAGGAGAGGTGGTGTACTGATGTTTACAGGTATCATAGAAGAAGTAGGAACAGTGATGTCCGTAAAAAGTTCTGCAAACGCAATGAAACTGACAATAAGAGCACCAAAGGTGACCCAGGATATAAACATGGGTGACAGCATTGCTGTGAACGGCATATGTCTCACAGCCTGCGGGCTGGGCAGGGAGAGCTTTACCGTTGATGTCATGGGGGAAACCCTTTCCCGGACATCTCTCAAGGGATCAAGGTGCGGAAGTCATGTAAATCTGGAAAGAGCGCTGACACTCAACGGACGGCTGGGAGGACACATAGTGTCCGGGCACATAGACGGGATAGGCACTGTGACTGCCATAAAGAACGACGATATAGCAAGGCTCATCACGATCAGCGCACCGCAGGCTGTAATGGATCTGATCGTGGAAAAGGGCTCTGTTGCAGTTGACGGAATAAGCCTGACCGTAGCATCTGTAAGTTCCGGTGATTTTACGGTTTCGGTCATACCCCACACCATGGACAACACCATTCTTACTGAAAAAACACCGGGGGATACAGTAAATCTCGAAAATGACTGCATAGGGAAATATGTAAGGAAACTTATGGAGCTTTCGGAACATGAAATGCAAGACGCGGCAGCCCGGCGGTGCAGCGGCAAAAGCAGGGTAACAGCCGGATTTCTGACAGAAAACGGTTTTTTTTAGGAGGTAAATATATATGAACTATGAAGCAGTTGAACAGGCTGTAAGGGATCTGAAAAAAGGTATGCTGGTATTGGTTGTTGATGACGAGGACCGGGAAAATGAGGGCGACCTGATCTGCGCCGCCCAGTTTGCCACCACAGAAAATGTCAACTTTATGGCCAGCAAGGCAAAAGGCCTGATCTGCATGCCAATGAGCAGGGAACTGGCGCAGAAGTTTTGCCTTTCTCCGATGGTAGAAGATAACACCGATAACCATGAGACTGCCTTTACGGTTTCCATAGATCACAAGGATACCACAACAGGGATTTCAGCAGAAGAAAGAGGCGTGACTGCCCGGATGTGTGTTGACGACCATGCGCTTGCCTCGGATTTCAGGCGGCCAGGCCACATGTTCCCGCTCATCGCAAGGGAGAAAGGTGTCTTGGAACGGAACGGCCATACGGAAGCCACCGTTGACCTGATGAAACTTGCCGGCTTGAAAGAATGCGGACTGTGCTGTGAGATCATGGGCGATGACGGCCGGATGATGCGCTCTGAAGATCTTCGCATCTTTGCGGAAAAACACGGCCTGACCTATGTGACCATAAAGGAGATACAAGAATACCGGAAAGTACGGGAAAAACTCACAGACTGCGTGGCGGTGACCAAAATGCCTACGAAATACGGTGAATTTACAGCGCATTGTTATGTAAACAAGCTAAATGGAGAACACCACATAGCTTTGACAATGGGAGACATTTCTGACGGACAGGATATCCTCTGCCGTGTCCATTCTGAATGTCTTACAGGCGATGTGTTCGGGTCGATGAGATGCGACTGCGGCCAGCAGCTCCACAGGGCAATGAAGATGATACAGAAAGAAGGACGCGGCATTTTGCTGTATATGAGGCAGGAAGGAAGAGGGATAGGACTGGTCAATAAACTGAAGGCATATAAGCTGCAGGACCAGGGAATGGATACCCTCCAGGCCAATATCGCATTGGGGTTCAAAGGCGATCTCAGAGAATATTATATAGGCGCTCAGATATTGCGTGACCTTGGAGTCAAAACGATCCGGCTTATGACCAACAACCCGGACAAGGTGTACCAGCTAAAGGATTACGGCATGGAAATAACAGAAAGGGTGCCTATAATCATCGATGCCAACGCCTATGATAAATTTTATCTTCAGACCAAACAGAAAAAAATGGGACATATCTTAAACTTATAGGAGGAATAAATGATGAAGATCTATGAAGGAAAATTAAGTGCAGATGGAATAAAGGTAGGAATAGTAGCCGCCAGGTTCAACGAATTCATTACATCAAAGCTGCTGTCGGGAGCGCTGGACTGCCTGAAAAGGGAAAATGTAGCGGAAAGCGACATTGAGGTGGCATGGGTGCCGGGAGCCTTTGAGATACCGCTGATCGCTTCCAGGATGGCAGCATCAGGCCGTTACGATGCGGTGATCTGCCTTGGAGCAGTCATAAGGGGAAATACGAGCCATTACGATTATGTATGCAGTGAAGTGTCAAAGGGGATAGCGCATGTCAGCCTGTCATCGGGCATACCTGTGATGTTTGGTGTACTGACTACGGACAACATTGAGCAGGCCATTGAAAGAGCAGGGACCAAAGCGGGCAACAAAGGAGCGGAATGCGCCCACGGAGCTATTGAAATGGTCAACCTGATGAGGGAGATGGCATGATATAAGTCATGCTGCCCGCCGCAGCAGGCCCCAATGAAAAGGACAGCCATCTGGCGAAGAAACCGCCGGAGGACTGTCCTTTTGTTATCACATCAGATATTATCCCATCGATCCTGAACAGTTCAGGACATTTCTGATCTTGTGCTGCACCATGGATCTTATGGCATCTCTGCCCGGACCAAGATATTTTCTTGGGTCGAATTCGGCAGGATTTTCCGCCAGGAACTTGCGCACTTCGGCGGTCATGGCAAGACGAAGGTCTGTGTCGATGTTGACCTTGCATATACCATATTTGGCTGCTTCCCTTATCATTTCTTCCGGAACGCCCTGAGCTCCGGGGATGTTGCCGCCGTACAGATTGCACTTATCCACGAATTCTTTGAGAACGGTGGAAGCGCCGTGAAGTACAAGCGGAGTATCGGGTATCAGCTTATGTATGGCCCTGAGCCTTTCAAAATCAAGATAAGGTTCGCCTTTGAACTTATATGCGCCGTGGCTGGTGCCGATGGCTATGGCCAGAGAGTCTACTCCAGTCCTTTCCACGAACTCCGCAGCCTCATCAGGGTCTGTAAAAGTGGCTGATCTGGCGTCTACCTTGATGTTGTCCTCAACACCTGCCAGCTTACCCAGTTCGGCTTCCACCACAACTCCGTGAGCGTGGGCATATTCAACAACTTCTTTTGTCATCCTGATATTCTCTTCAAAAGGATGTTTGGAACCGTCGATCATCACCGATGTAAAGCCATCATCCACACATTTTTTGCATATATCAAAATCTTCTCCATGGTCGAGGTGCAGGGCTATGTCAAGGCCTGTGTCCTCAACTGCGGCTTCAACAAGTTTAAGCAGATAAACCGGTTTAGCGTATTTGCGGGCTCCAGCCGAAACCTGCAGTATCAATTCTGACCGCTCTGCCTGGGCTGCCTCCACTATGCCCTGAATGATCTCCATATTATTTACATTGAAAGCCCCAACAGCATAATCTGATCTGAGGGCTTTGGCAAACATTTCTTTTGTGGTCACTAATGCCATTTTTTAACCTCCGAAATGATACATGTCTTTATGGTAATTATACACCAAACAGAGGAAGATTAAAAGATGTCATTTTTGCTGTTGAGCAGGTATTTACCGGTTCCACAGGCCAAGGCCATGATATGTGTTCCGCAGATAAACGGATGATCCCTGTAGAAAAACAGCGCTCCGGCAGATAAGCGGGCGGCAGTTCCGGCACATATATCAGGATCACCGGCGGCCGTCGTGCCAGTCCTCTGCATTTCTGTCATCTCCCTCGGCGGATCGCTGGCTGCCTGAGCCAAAGGCGGCCATCAGCGGACCCAGATTTTCCATCAGACCGCTCAGGTCGGGAACTCCTTTTCCGCTCCCGAACATATCTCCTGCCGGAAGCTTAGGCAGGTCAGGCGGGTGAAGAGCCATCTGGCCCAGTCTGTCCATTCTGTTTATCATTTCTGCCATCCTGTGCAGGTCATTGAGGAGAACTCCGGGATCAAGCGGGCGAAAAGATTGTCTCGGCATGTTCAGACTCCAGGGGACGCCCGGACCGCGCTCTCTTGCCGTAAATATCAGCAGCATGGCAGCTATGCCCAAAACTCCCGTATTTTTAGCCATATGTACACCTCCTGTTTATATTCCCATAGTATGAAAATTTTCAGCAGTCTGTGCATAGATTGTAAGAGAAACCGTGATAGGAGGTATTTATGGAATTAGACGACAGGATGATAGCAGAGATCGCCGCCCAGCTGGGCATATCCAACAGCCGCAACATGGGGCAGGAAGCCCTTGAACATCTTGCTTCCAAAAGCGATGAAGAACTGGAACGGGAAATCCTCAGGATAAAGAGCCAGCTGCGAGCCAATAATGTGACTTATGACAAGCAGCTTGAAATGCTGAAGAACATAGCTCCGATGATGGATGCCAGGCAGAGAGCAAGGCTCCGGCGTGTCATAGAACTGCTGAGCCGGTAAAGCGGTGCCGGAGGGCTGCGGATGTTTTTTAGGCCGTGTCAGGGGACAGAGACTCCATATAGGTCAATAGTCTCAGGCCCGGCCTCCTGTATTTCCGGCGGACATGATAAAAAAGGGGCAGCATATAGCTGCCCCCGTCTGGTCGTCATGAGATCAGATCTAGCTCCAGTTCACAGTGCGGGTTATGTCCGCCTTTGTTGCTCCGGCCTCGAAAGTAAATGTGCCTGCGCTGACACGCTGATGGTCAAGGCCTGCGCTTTCGCACTGAGCCTGGTATTCTGCGTAATCATCAAACAGTCCTGCATCGACCAGGCATTGGATCGCTTCAGTAGCGCTGGCTCCCGTAACGGTGACCTGTACATCCCTTGTCAGAGCTCCGTTTGCCCAGAGGGCCTCTGTTCCGGCGCTGCTGCTTTCGTCACCGCCGGAAGTGTCCCCGGACCCTGCGGAAGCAGAACCATCGTCGGTGCTGCTGCCATCGGCTGTGCCGCCGTCCCCATCTGTGCCGGCCGCCTCTCCAGACTGGCCGCCGTCCCCGGAACTCTGGTCCTCACCGCTGACGCTGCTGTTTAAGATAGTGGACGGATATTCCATGATAGCATTCATCCGCCATGTTATGATAAGCGCCGCAACGATCAGGATCAGCAGAGCTATGAGTATATCATTTTTATCGTAAAGAAAATCCTTGAATTTTTTCATCGGTATCCTCCATAAATCTTACACACACATTTTAACAGATAAAGACTTTTTTCTCAAGGTGTTTTGGTGTATAATGTGTGATATGATAAAAATAACAGTCATGGAAAATCAAGGGGATCAGCGTCTGGACAGATTTCTGAAAAAATATCTGGCCAATGCTCCCCTCAGCTATATATACAGGCTCATACGGAAAGATGTAAAAGTAAACAACAGGCGCAGCACGCCTGAAGCCATCATAAAAAACGGTGATGAGATAACTCTGTATATTTCTGAGGAACAGGCGGCCGCCTTAAAAAAACAGAAAAAACAGGTCAAGGCCAAGAAACAGTTTTCTGTCATATATGAAGACGACAATATCCTGCTGGTGTCCAAGCCGTTGGGGCTGCTCACTCACGGGGATTCCAGAGAAAAAAAAGATCATCTTGCCAATCAGGTGGCCGGCTATCTGATAGAAAAAGGCGAGTACGATCCATACCGCGATGAAGCATTTTCCCCTGCACCGGTAAACAGGCTGGACAGGAATACCACGGGACTTGTTATCTTCGGCAAGAACAGCGCAGCCCTCAGGGAACTCAGCGCCATGCTGAGAGGAAGAGACGGGATTGAAAAGTCATATCTGACCATCACATCCGGTCATATAAAAGAGCCGCTGCGGATGTTGGACTCGATGACCAAAGACAGCCAGCGCAACATCGTCACCGTCGGAGCAAAAGACGACGGCGGCAAACTGATGGAAAGCTATGTGGAACCGATAATGCGGACCCAAAAGGGCAGGCCGTTTACTCTGGCCGAGGTCACCATCAGGACAGGCAGGACCCACCAGATAAGGGCGCAGCTGGCAAAAGCCGGTTATCCGCTGATAGGAGATTCAAAATATGGGAACAGGACGGTAAATGCCTTTGTCCGCAGGGAATATGACCTGACAACACAGCTCCTCCATGCTTTCAGGATCAGATTTGCAAGCTGCAGAGAAGACGGGCCCCTGGCCTATATGCAGGGAAAAGAATTTATATGTGAGCCGCCGGAACGGTTCACCAGAATAAAAAAAGACATATTTGGTTAAAATCAACATTGGAGAAAATAAATGAAAGAAGCCATGGGATGGGTAAGGGACATCGTGATAGCGATAATAATCGCTTCTATCATACTTTTTTTCTTTAAACCCATAATAATACAGCAAGAATCTATGCAGCCCACATTCTATTCAAACGACTATGTCGTCGTGAGCAAACAGTCTTACAGCATATTCGGAGATATAGAAAGAGGGGATGTTATCGTGTTCAGGTCATCTCTGCTGGATGAGAACGGCGATCAGAAAAGCCTTATAAAGAGGGTCATAGGATTGCCCGGAGATACGATAGAGATAAAGAACGGATATGTGATATTAAACGGGGTGACCATTCAGGAGGATTACCTTGCCGAACAGGGAGTATCCGGTGAAATGGAGCAGATAACTGTAGATGAAGGCAAGATCTTCGTAATGGGCGATAACCGTGCCGTCAGCCAGGACAGCAGGTCGCCGGAAGTAGGACAGGTGGATCAGGATACCGTGATCGGAAAGGTCGTGCTGAGGATATTCCCTCTTGACAGCATAAGATTTTTTGGCTGACCCAGGCAGGGTAAATGATATGAAAAAGATCATCTTCTGTATGCTGGGGGCTGCTGCTGGGATATGTCTTGCCATTGTCGTTCATTGCAGCTTTATGATAACAGAGATGTATGACAGCTCCATGTTTCCCGCAATAGAGCCGGGACAAAAGGTGCTTGTGTTCATGCTTGCAGGGATTGACGATATGGAGCCCGGAGATATTGTCGCATATGAAAGCCCGTATCATCAGATAGACGGCGGCAGGAGCGTCAGCATACGGCGTGTGGAAAAAATTGATGACGAAGAAACTGTACTCATATGCGATACCAAAGTTGACGATAATGACAAGACGGTCATATCAACAGATGACATTTTGGGAAAAGTGTTGACTTTTTAAGGAGAGGACAAATGCCAAAGAAACAGAGAAAGCTTGTTGCCGGAAACAAAAAAGCCCGGCACGATTATTTTATAGAAGACACATATGAGGCAGGCATTGTGCTTACCGGGACCGAGATCAAATCAGTACGCCAGGGAAAGGTGAGCATCAAGGAAAGCTATGCCAAGATCGAAAAAGGAGAGGTGTTCATATACGGCATGAACATAAGCCCATATGAACAGGGTAACCGTTTCAATGTTGATGCCCTGAGACCCCGCAAACTGCTGCTACATAAACAGGAGATCAGAAAACTGATCGGATATACCACATTAAAGGGAATGACACTGGTCCCTCTGAGCATGTATATAAATGAGGACGGCAGGGCCAAGGTGGAGCTGGCTGTAGCCAGGGGAAAGAAGCTCTACGACAAGAGACAGACCATCGCCAAAAGAGATGCAGCAAGAGACATAGACAGAAAGATGAAGGAGAGACTATGAAAAAATTTGTTATAGAAGAGCCGATATTTGAAATTTTTCCGCAGATACAGGCAGGCATACTCGTATGCAGAGGGATAGACAATCACATAAAGGATGAGTCCCGTTACGAGGACTATCTGAGGGAAGCGGAAAAAGCTGCCGCTCAATATGTGACTGCACCTGAATTCACGGATAATCCGGTGATAAGGACATGGAGAGACGCTTTCTACAAGTTCAAGACGAAAAAAGGTGCCCGCTGCTCCATAGAAGCCCTGCTCAAACGGGTTTCCAAGGGAGGGCATATAGGGACAATAAATCCTCTGGTAGATATTTATAACGGGATCTCCCTGAAATACGGCGTTCCGGTAGGCGGTGAAGATATAGACAAGTTTGACGGAGACAACCGGCTGGCCATAGCCGATGGAACAGAAGAATTCATAACTCTCGGCAGTGAAAAGAGCGAGCCGCCGTATCCGGGAGAAGTGGTCTACAAGGACAATGCAGGAGCCATATGCCGGTGTTTCAACTGGCGCGAAACGGTCAGGACCATGCTGACAGAGGATACAGTCAACGCATTTATGATAATAGAGTCAGTCAGCGGGCAGGAATCAGACAAGCTCAACGCAGCTCTGGATGAACTGGCCGTATTGATAGAAAAGGAACTGGGCGGAGAAGTTAAAAAACAGATCGTTGACAGGGACCATCCGCAGACAGATTTGCTGTAGGCCCGCAGACAGCTTTTTCAACTGAGAAGTTAATCTGCGATAGTTGCACAAATATGACTGATGTAGTATAATATAAACAAAAGAGCCGCAGTATATGAGATGCGGCTCTCTGACCATGGGGGTGTAAAGGTTTCGACTGGGGTGTAGAAGCGGGATAAGCGAGCGGTAGTTCGCCAGTCTACCTAAAAAAGGCGCGTTAAATATAAACGCTAAAAAGAATAATAATTTCGCACCTATGGCTCTGGCTGCTTAGTCAGAAGCTGTGCGTGCCTGCTCCGGCTCACCTGTAGGCCGGATGTCCGGCATCGACTATACAGGAAAACTCTGTGCGAGTGCCCGGTAACACAGGGGAACAACGGGATAGCTGAGGCAAGAGCCTGTTAATGGGCGCTGGCCGAGGCGAAATATCAAAACATTAACTGCGCTCGGAGAAAATTCCGTGGAAATGCTTTAGGACGCGAGTTCGACTCTCGCCACTTCCACCAAACATCAGAACGGCTGCCATGGCCGGCACAGGATTGCCGCAAAAGTTATTCTTCTGCGGCAATCCTTTTCAGTTAAACAAGACACCGTAGGAGAAATCAGTATGAAAAACTTCAAAGAACTGGGCAGCAAAAAGAAAAAATTCCTGATATCAGCGGGTGGTATCCTTGTTATCACCCTTATAGTCATCCTTGCGGCAACCGGTCTGCCCAAGGACGGGGACAGCAAGGCAGATAAGGTGATACAGGGCGATCAGGATATACAGGCCTCAGACGAAGCGCAGACAGATGATGAAAACAAAAATGCTGCCGAAGCCGCAGACGATGATGGCAAAGACGGAAGCGGCAGCGCCGAAACCGGCGGCCAGACCCCGTCTGCCCAGAGCGGATCATCTGGCGCAGGCTCTGGTACGAGCGGCGGCCAAAACAACCAGTCGGCCAGTCAGTCCCCTTCTCACAGACATGTCTGGGCTGACCATGTGACCACTGTAACCGTAGAGGACGAGCCTGCCCGTTCAGAAAAAGTCACTGAATATAAGATGTACTGGTGGGATCAAAAGAAATGGACGACCACAGAGGACGCCGCTGTATTCAGGCAATGGGAAAGAGAAAAGATCACATGGATGAAAGAATACAAATATGAAAATAATATGCCCCCGGAGCTTTTCATAGGATATGACGGAAACGGCAATCCTCAGTATACCAACGATCATTCCATAATTCCATATTATAAGACGGTGCCTGCCGTAACCCATGAAGAAAAGAAGGTAGACTACCAGTATTGTACCATTTGCGGAGCGAGAAAAGACTGAAAATGGGAAATCCTGATTTACAAAGACAAATAAATATGATACGATATATACACAAGATACTATAACAGCATGTTCCTGACGAGGCGTTTTGCCGGGTCGGGCTAAGAGGGAAACAGGTTAAAATCCTGTGCGGGGCCGCCGCTGTAATGGAGGAGCCGGTGCAAAAGCCACTGTGAGAACGGGAAGGCGCACACGGCAGTGATACCAGAGCCAGAAGACCTGCTTGCTGTTTGGATAGGTCCTGACGGTAATCAGAATCATTCCGCACCAATAAGTTTTGCTTATAAAAACGGCCGCAGAACGATCTGCGGTTTTTTATTGTTTTTGACGGAAATTCTGTTATTTGATCAGAGACTTCTTTTTCAGAAAATTGACAGAAAGGAATGGATTTATGAGCATTTTGAAAAAGAACTTATCAAAAAAACTGCTTTGTGTCCTGCTCGCTGTATCCATGGTACTGCCGGGAATGATACCGGCCGTTGCTTATGGAGCATCTGCGGCAGGAGCATCGGGAAAGGTTACGGTGACGATCGAATATATAGGCCAGGACGGCCAGGCGTCATATTTACTCCAGCCGAAGACCGTGGATTTTCATGAAGGCATGACTGCCCTTGAGGCCCTTCAGGCAGGGTATGAAGATAGCGGAGAAGTAGATTACAATTCGCTGTGGGTGGAAATTGTTGTTACGCCTGAGGGCAAGGGGCCCATAGGCGATGATTACAGCGGTTACCCTGCAAGAGTATGGACGCCGTTTGCCGACAGTGACCGCCTGAATACGGTAAATTATAAACCGGCATCCGGGTCTGTGATCAGGCTGATATATGGCAAAATTAACAATTCAGATATACTGGATTATTCCGATGGCAATCTGACCATAAAAAAAGACGACCTCATTTCCAATCTGGCGGCCATGACAGATCAGCAGATCAGTGAAAACCATGATCTGTACGATGAGGCGCTTAATGCGGCACTGGTGAATTCAGACGCCGGCCAATCAGAAGTGAATGATCTGAACAGCCGTATCGGGAAGATCGTTTCTCCTGATGTGAACGCTACAGAAGTGGAGATCTTACCAGATGCTCTCTCGTTGGAAATTGGGGGATCTTCGCAGCTCACGGCAAAACTGACTCCGGAAGATGCTGCAGACAAGGTGACCTGGTCATCTTCCGATGAAAAAGTAGCATTGGTAGACGAAACAGGAAAAGTATACGGCATAGGCAGAGGAACAGCTGTCATAACCGCAGCCGTAAGCGAGGGCGTAAACGACAATATAACTGTCACGGTGTCCGGAACAGAGATACAGGACATAACTTTAGATAAAACAGAAGCTGTCATCGAAGAAGGCGGCAGTACACAGCTGACAGCCGCTGTCACGCCGTCAGGTTCCTCAGAACAGATCACATATGAGAGCAGCGCACCGGAAGTGGCTTTTGTAAACGGATCAGGGCTAGTGGTTGGCAAGTCCGAAGGGGAAGCTGTCATAACTGCCAAAGCAGGCTCTGCAGAGGCAGATTGCAAGATAACCGTTACAGCAAGAAAACAGGCAGAAGAACCTGCCGTCATATTCCGCCACAAGGACGGAAGGATAACTCAGATGGACGGCGGCACCATGACACTCACACCGCTGGACGAAGGCAGTTTTGAAATTGAGGGAGCGGAAAATGTGAGCCGCGTTCGCTGGGAATGCAGCGAGCAGGTAAATGAGGACGGATACATTTCCAATATCATACATATAGGGACAGATGGGACATTTTATCCTGTCATCGGACAGCGAAAAGCCTATGTATATATTACAGACGCCCAGGGAAAAACCTCAGAAATGACTTTCCAGCTTAAAGTGACAAGCTCGGAGATAAGTGAGATCCAGGTATATTACAAAGGCTTTTTGCTGGATGATTCCACTCCTGTATATATAATAGGCAGCGACACAAAAAATGTTTATGTCAAAGGAAAGAAAAAAGATTCTGGGATATCTGTCGATATACCGGTGCAGGCCCTTGAAAGCAGCGCTCCAGAAGGAGCATATATCGGAGCAGACTATACGGGTAATGTTTTCAGCATAGGAACAGAAAGCGATGCGGCAAACGGCCAGCAATACACATTTTCCCTGCAGATGATAGACGATGAGTCAGTGTCTGCGCAATTCAGGGCTGTGGCCCAGCGAGTGGATGTTGACAGTATTGCCGTAAATGTCAGTGAAGTGTATTATATCGATTCATGGAACCCTTTGGGAGAGCAGTACAGCGGAGTGACTTCAAGCGGGTCAGACAGCAGCTATACATATAGCTTAAATGTGGCTCCGGCCAATGCTTCTGACAAGGGCGTCACCTGGATTTCACATGATCCGGAGGTCGCAGAATTTCAAGCAGCTTACGGAAACGGCATCGTTCCCAAAAAAGCCGGAACTGCCAGGTTCACAGTGACAAGCGCAGATGATCCATCCGTGACCACAGAAGTCACAGTCAGATTTGAATACAAACATCCGCTCATGTCGGTTACTTCCTCCGTGGATGAATATGAGATGGTCCAGTACGGATCTGTTGAGCTGGACCTGGATGTTACTCCGGCCAATGCCACAGAAACCAGATTTGTTTGGACATACAGCCAGGATGGGATCGTCAGCGTTAAAGATGTGATAAAAAGCAGCGGAAATTCTGACGGGAGAAAGACCACCACCCATACCATGACCGCTTTACAGCCGGGAACGGTGACGGTTACAGGTACTCCTGTGGATGACACGGCCGGGGCGCAGCCGGTGACCTTCACTGTAAATGTGGGCGCCTCTTCCGGAAAACCTGAGATAGATTTTGATAAATATGTTACCGAAAACATTAACCATTCGGTAGGATATTTAAGATCTGCATTGCAAGACAACTATTATTATGAAGCAGAGTGGGGAATATTTACACTGCTCAGAACAGGCCAGACCATAAGCCAGGCAGATATCAACAGTTATTGCAGCAGCCTCCTTGAGGAATTAAACAGCGGTTCAAGGCTGGTCCCTACAGACTATTTCAGGATAATAATGGCTTTATCCGCCATGGGCAAAGACCCAACAGATTTTGAGGGGATCAATATACTTGAGAGGATGTATGATTATAATAATCTCAGCAACTATACATCAAACATGATGTCTTTCACCCTTATGGCCTACGACTCAATGGACTTTGAAATCCCGCAGGATGCAATGTGGTCGAGAGAAGAGCTGATAGATATGATACTTGCTTTCCAGAATCAGGAAAACGGCGGTTTCGGTCTTGCTGATAACAAGACTGTCAGCGTAGATATGACTGCCATGGCCCTTCAGGCGTTGGTTCCTTATAATACTGACCAATATCCAAAAGTACAGGCTGCGTTTGAAAAAGGACTGGACTATCTGAGGGGTCAGATGCTCAGTGACTGCGGATTCTATGTGGAAGGAGCAAATAACGGCTGTTCGGCGGCACAGGTGCTGATGCTCCTTTGTGAAGCGGGTATAGACCCTCTTGACCCGGACAATGGTTTTGTCCGCGACGGGGCCACATTGATAACAAAGCTTAATGACTTCAAGCTGGAAAGCGGATATACGACATTTGAAGGGAGCTCAACGGCAGACGGTATGGCCACATATCAGATAGGCTGTGCCCTTGAGTCTTACAGACGGTTTGCCGAAGGAGAAAACAGGCTGTTTGATCTGACCGATGTGGCCAGGCAGGATCAGGCAGAAATAGACAAGATCGCTGCATCTGAAACAGAAGATCTCATCAGCGCCATAGGGGAGGTTACTGCCGAAAGCGGAGAAGCTATCAGAAAGGCAAGAAGAGCATATGATCTGCTCAGTGAAGATCAGAAGGCCCTTGTGAACAATTACGATGTGCTTCTTGCTGCAGAAGAACAATTTGCACTGTTGTCAGGAGACGGATCAGGCAGCCAAAATGGAGGAACATCTGCAGATGCCAGCGGAAGTTCCGGCGGATCGGATGCCGAGAGCACTATCCCTAAGACATCAGACAGGAATGATTTGTGCGGGGCTTTGGCAGGACTGGTGATATCCGCTGCTTCCATATTGCTGCTCCGTAAAAGGAAAGCAGAGAAAAACTGCGGCAACATGATGTAAGATCTATATAAAGACCATACCGGCAGGGCTGCCCATAATGCAGCCCTGTTTTTTTCAGGATGGAAGGGATATGATGATAACTTCTGCTGCGGCAGGCTGGCAAGAATATGGCAGCAGGATTGCAGCAGATAACAAGGCCAGCGGCAATGCACGGGGAAGAAAGGCCGTACCCATTGAAAAAACAGGGATTGAGTGCTTTGCATGTATCTAAAAAAATGCATGGGAAACCAAAAAAATGTTTGACTGGACTATGGACAAGGTATATTATAATCGTGGTGCCGCAGTCATGCTTTTACGGGCATGATACTATGATAAAAACCATTTTTTATTAACAATAGTTGTATACAATATACAATCGAGGAGGATGCAAGGAGAATGAGAAAAGAGTGGGAAGGTTTTATTGAAGGCAGCTGGACACAGACCATTGCGGTTGAGGAATTTATACATCTCAACTACAAGCCGTATGACGGTGACGCAAGTTTTCTGGCCGGACCTACTGAGAGGACAAAAGAATGTTCCAGGCGGGTGCAGGAGCTGCTGGTTGAAGAGAGAAAAGCCGGAGGAACATTAAAAGTGGATGCGAGCCGGATAATGAGGATAAATGCATTCGGTCCGGGATATATCGTTCCTGGAAAAGATATCATCGTAGGACTGCAGACAGATGAGCCGCTCAAGAGAGGTATCTGCCCGTTCGGCGGAATCAGGATGGTAAGAGAAGAAGTAGCTGAATATGGTGAGAAGCTTCCGGAAGAGATCGACAGGATGTTCGATTATATAACTACTCACAATGACGGAGTGTTCAAGGCTTATTCAAAAGAGATGAGACAGGTAAGACACCTGGGATTCATCACAGGGCTTCCTGACGCTTACGGCCGCGGAAGGATCATAGGCGACTACAGGAGAGCAGCCCTTTACGGTATTGATTTCCTGATAGAAGAAAAGCAGAAAGACCATGAGATGATCGCTTCAAGGCATGTGATGAACGAAGAAAACATCAGGACTGCCGAAGAGATCAGCAATGAGATAACTGCTCTCAAAGAGATCAAGAAAATGGCAGCCAGCTATGGCTATGATATTTCAGGCCCTGCAAAGGATGTTAAGGAAGCTATCCAGTGGACTTATTTCGCATACCTGGCCGGGATCAAGGAAGAAAACGGCGCAGCCATGTCAATCGGAAGGACTTCCACTTTCATCGACATCTATGCAGAAAGAGACCTGGCTCGTGGAACATATACAGAAGAACAGATCCAGGAATTCATCGATGACTATATCCTGAAGCTGAGAGTTGCAAGACACCTGAGAACCAACGAATACAACGAACTCTTCGGTGGAGACCCGATGTGGATCACCGAAGGTATCGGAGGAGTCGGCGTAGACGGCAGGCACAAAGTTACCAAGAATTCTTACAGAGTGCTCCAGACCCTGTACAATCTGGGACCTGCACCGGAACCGAACCTTACTGTACTGTGGTCAAAGAAGCTGCCTGAGCCGTTCAAGAGATTCTGCGCTCAGGTATCAATAGACACAGACTCTATCCAGTACGAAAACGATGACAAGATGAGACCTGCTTACGGTGAAGACTACTCCATCGCATGCTGTGTATCTGCCATCCAGATGGGCGAACAGATGCAGTTTTTCGGAGCCAGATGTAACCTGGCCAAGATACTGCTGCTGGGACTCAACGGAGGTATAGATGAAAGGACCGGCGAGCATGTAGGTCCTCAGATGGAACCTGTGGGTGACGGCCCCATCGACTTTGAAGACGCATGGAAAAGATTCAATATTTATCTTGCATGGCTGTGCGAACTGTATGTAAACATCATGAACATCATCCACTTCATGCATGACAAGTATGACTTCGAGCGTTCCCAGATGGCGTTCCTTGATTCAGAAGTAAAGAGACTGATGGCTTTCGGCGTTGCCGGATTCTCCGTTGCTGCCGACTCCCTGTCAGCCATCAAATATGCTAAGGTTTATCCTATCAGAGACGAAAAGGGTGTTATCGTTGACTACAGGACTGAAGGCGAATTCCCTAAATACGGAAACGATGATGACCGCGCGGACGAAATCGGTGTATGGCTTC
>UQOC01000032.1 GCA_900542565.1 uncultured Eubacteriales bacterium
GAGTGCAGCCGCCGGGTCTGCCCGGACCCGGCGTGCGGGCAGCATATCCGATGCCCTCATTTTCAGCCTTGCCGATCTGGGCCGTGTGGATATCGAATACATGGCCGACATTTCCGGAGAAACACCGGATTCGGTGATAAGCGCGCTGAGAGGCTCCATATTTCAGGACCCGCTCAAATGGGATGGAGACCCTTACGAGGGATGGGAGACTGCCGAAGAATATCTTTCCGGAAATCTCATGCGCAAACTGAAAGAAGCGCGGGAAGCAGGCCGCCAGCATGGCGACCGTTTTGCAGGCAACATAAGGGCCATCGAAAAAGTCCTGACGCCGGCGGCTTCCGCCGACGACATCTATATAACTCTCGGCTCGCCGTGGGTCCCGGCCGATGTGATCGACGACTTCATGCTCCATCTGTTCGGCGACCCTCTCAGGCACTGGCACAGCATTTACAAAGAACGCATTATGGAATCCTGGCGGACCAGGCACGATGAACTCACCGGCACATGGGAGATTCCCGAAAAATCCCGGTACGACCACAGCGTGGCCGTACGCAGGACTTACGGCACCGAAAAGATGGAGGCCCTGCACATACTGGAAAAGACCCTGAACATGAAGACCGTCAAGGTCACGACGGAGATAAAGGCTGAGGGCAACAGCTCGGGAAAAAAGCGCGTCGTCGACAAGGAGGAGACTGCAGCGGCTCTGGAAAAACAGCGGCGGCTCATCGGAGAATTTCGGCGCTGGGTGTGGGCAGATCCCGCCCGGAAAGAGCGCCTCGAAAAGATATTCGAGGACAGATACGGCTGCGTCAGGCAGAGGCATTTTGACGGCTCTTTCCTCGAGTTTCCGGGGCTGTCGCCGGAAGTAGACCTTTACCCCTATCAGAAAGATGCGGTCGCCCGCATCATCTTTTCGCCCAACACACTCCTCGCTCACGATGTAGGGGCTGGAAAGACTTATGTGATGATCGCGGCGGGACAGGAACTGCGCCGTATGGGCCTTTCAAAAAAGAACATGTATGTGGTCCCCAACAATATAGTCCAGCAGTGGCGGAGTATTTTCCTCAGGATGTACCCCGAGGCCAGACTGCTGTGCGTCGAGCCCGGATCTTTCGTGCCGAAAAAACGGCAGGAAATCCTCAGACAGATCAGGGACAGAAAGTTTGATGGCATAATCATAGCCTACAGCTGTTTTGAGCAGATACCCCTGTCAAAGAAATACCGTATCAAAGAACTCAGGCGGGAGAAAAAGGAGATTACGGCCCTTGTCAGACAAAAGAGCAAGGCGACGGCCAGACTGAAGAAAAAGAAAGAAGCCATAGAAAAGGAACTGGCAGAGCTCCTGGCCGCCGGCGATCCGGCCGCCGACGAAGCCATATATTTCGAGCAGCTGGGGATAACGCGCCTGTTCGTAGACGAGGCCCACAATTTCAAAAACATCCCTATCGACACCAAGATCGATTCGGTCCTGGGCATCAGCACCAGGGGCTCCAAAAAGTGCCGGGAAATGATGGACAAGGTCCACATGATACAGCAGAAGAACGGCGGAAAGGGCGTAGTGCTGGCGACGGGCACGCCGATAACCAACTCCGTGACCGACGCTTTCGTCATGCAGCAGTATCTGCAGAGCGGCGAGCTGAGGCTTTTGGACCTGGGGAACTTTGACAGCTGGATAGGAATGTTCGCAGAAAAAGTCACCGAATTTGAGGTGGATGTGGACACAAACGGCTACAGGCTTGCGACCCGGTTCGCCAGATTCCACAACCTGCCTGAACTGACGGCTCTCCTTTCCTCCGTGGCGGATTTCCACCGGGTGGACGACCGGGCAGGGCTCCCGGCTTTCAGCGGTTACGACGATGTACTGCTGCCAAAGACACCGGAGTTTTCCGAATACCTGAATAAAATATCGGTAAGAGCGGACGATGTGAGGAAAGGCCGGGTCAGCCGCCGGGATGACAACATGCTCAAGATTACCACCGACGGCCGCAAGGCAGCCCTCGACCTGAGGCTGGTCGAAGCCAAGGCGCGTTTTGTCTTTGAGTCAAAGGTGGCAAGGTGTGCGGAAAACATCGCAAAGATCTATTACAAAACGGCTCCGTACAGGAGCACTCAGATCGTTTTCTGCGACATTTCCACGCCTAAGGCAGGATTCAACCTCTACGATGAGCTGAAAACCCTGCTCGTCGGGTGCGGCCTCAAACCAGGGGAAATAGCTTTCGTCCACGACGCTGCGACAGCCTCCGCACGATCCGCCCTTTTTGCCCGGGTCAGAGAAGGAGAGATACGGGTCCTGATAGGCTCGACTTTTAAGCTGGGACTGGGCGTGAACATACAGGACAGGCTGATTGCCCTCCATCATCTGGATGTGCCGTGGCGTCCCGCCGACATGACCCAGAGGGAGGGCAGGATACTGCGGCAGGGAAATACCAGCGAGCGGGCATATATTTTCAGATATATAACCGAAGGCAGTTTTGACGCCTATTCGTGGCAGCTCTTAGAGACCAAGCAGAAGTTTATCTCAGCCCTGCTTTCCGGGTCGCTGACTGAGCGGAGCGGAAGCGATATCGACGACACCGTGCTGGACTATGCGGAGGTGAAAGCGCTGGCGATAGGCAATCCGCTGGTGAAAAAGAGGGTGGAGGCCGCCAACGAGCTGTCACGCCTTATGACATTGCAGAGGAAAGCCATCGATTCTAAGATAGGACTGGAAAAAGAACTGCTGAGCGTATCAGGCAGGATCGAGGATATTGCAGACAGGATAGAAAAGTGCAAGAAGGACCGGGCGGCCTGCGAGGAGCGGAACACAGGTATGCCGCCGCTCAGGGGCAGCCGGGCTCAATACGGGGAGTCTCGTGAAGGAGCACTTTCCGACGGTCTCAGCGATGACGGACATGAGCGCAGAGCCATACGGGAGCAGATAAACAGGGCTGTCAGAGAAAACATCCTTGAAAGAGAGGAAAAGAAGCTGATGACATACCGGGGGTTCGACCTGATTCTCCCTGCCCATATGATGGGAGACAACCCGTATATCATAATCGCCGGGGAAGGCAGATACCGGGTGGAAATGGGAGACACGGAAGTGGGAAATCTCATACGCATCGACAATTTCATAAGAAACCTGAGCGGCCATCTGGAAAAACTGGAGATTTCCCTGGAAAAGCTCAAAGAAAGAAAAAAGGATATAGAAGCGGAGCTTGAGAAAAAAGAAAGCTACAGCGAGCAGATCAGCTCGTGCAAAGAGACCATCGAAAAGATGGACAAAAAATTAAAGGCAGGTAAAAAATGAACGAAGTAAGAAGCACCAATATACCTCAGATGAGCGCAGAAAAAGCGGTTACCATCCTTTCAGGGGCGTACAGCGCCATCATCCGCAAAGGGCTGCCCGTAAGGACCATGCCCTCCGTCATGCTCTGGGGCCCTCCCGGCATCGGAAAATCCCAGGCGGCCCGTCAGATAGGAGAAAAAATAAGAGAAAACACCCGCAAAAGCGTGAACATGACCGATGTAAGGCTGCTCCTGTTCAATCCCATAGATCTGAGGGGGATCCCCACGGCCAATGCGGACAAGACCCTCGCCGTCTGGCTCAAGCCCAAGATCTTTCAGATGGACCCGGCGGACGATGTTATCAATATACTTTTTCTGGACGAGATCTCGTCGGCGCCTCAATCGGTCCAGGCGGCCGCATATCAGATCACCCTGGACCGGGTCATAGGAGAACACCGGCTGCCCGAAAACTGCATAGTCATCGCCGCAGGGAACAGGACGACGGATAGATCTGTCGCTTTCAAAATGCCCAAAGCTCTGGCCAACCGCATGATGCACATTGAAATAACCAGCAGCTTTGACTCGTGGAAACGCTGGGCGCTGCGCGCCGGGATAAACGACAGGGTCATAGGATTTCTTTCTTTCAGGCAGTCGTGCCTCATGGATCTTGAGACGGACAGGGAGGACCTCGCCTTTCCGACGCCCCGCTCCTGGGAGCTGGTCAGCAATTTGCTGAACGGGACCGGCGCCGGCGTGGATGAAATATATCCGCTGATCGCCGGGATAGCGGGCACAGGCGCTGCGGCCGAATTTCGCACATGGGAAAAAGTCTACAGGGACCTGCCGGACATGGATGACATCTTCGACGGAAAAATGCCGCCGGTGTCCGCAAGCACGGACGCCCTGTATGCCCTGACGGCTTCCATGGTTTCCTATGCCGGAAAATGCGCGGACGACCTGACAAAGATCGCAAATTCCATTCGTTATGCCGACAGGATGCCGCCCGATTTCAGCGCCTTGCTGATGAAGGACTATATGTACCTGAAAGACGGCTACAGGGAAAAACTGATGATGATACCCGAATTCCGCAGATGGCTGCAGGAGAAAGGCAGGCTTATCTATGATCATATCTGAGGAAAAGAAGCGTGAATATGCGCGGCGCCTCCTGCTGTCACGGATGCGCATATTGGCGGACAACGGGTTTTACGGCCTGCTCCTTATGCACATGGGTTACGGCGTTGATGAAAACTGCTCTACCGCCGCCACCGACGGAAAAAAGATCATCTTCGGGCCCGCGTTTCTAGAGGAAATCAGCGACCGGGAACTGGACTTTGTCATGATGCACGAGGTCCTCCATGTGGTTCTTCAGCACTGCCTGCGCCAGGGAAAGCGGGATGGCGAGAGATTTAACATCGCCTGCGACATAGTGGTAAATTCAAATATACTTTTTTCCCAGAACATGGACGCCCGGGCCATAACGCTGGAAAAATACGGCGAGTCCATGCACCTTGCGCCCGACGGAAAAGAGGGCTATGAGTACACGGCCGAACAGGTATATGAAATGCTTGACAGCTCGCAGGGCGGCAAACCCCGTCTGACAGGAGGCGATCGATTGGACGATCACAGCCGGTGGGGCACATACGAAGGAGACGATGAGCTCAGCGATATGTGGGCCAGGCATCTTGAGGACGCCTGCCGCGCCATGGAGGCCAGGGAGGCGATAGCGGGCAGAGGACTGCTGCCCATGTTCGCCGAGCGTATGATAGGACGGCTGCGGAATCCTCAGGCGGACTGGCGACTGATACTGAGCGACTTCATACAGGAGGAGACCGTCGACTATTCTTTCATGCCGCCGGACAGGAGATTTGAGGAAAGCCCGTTCTTCCTGCCTGACTTTAACGAAAAAGAAGATGTTGTATGCGACATACTCTTTATGGTCGACACCTCCGGGTCCATATCTGATGAAATGCTTAACGCGGCCTATTCAGAGGTTAAAGGGGCCATAGATCAGTTTGACGGAAAATTAAAGGGCTGGCTGGGATTTTTCGATGCGGCGGTCACAGTACCGGAGCCTTTTGGAGACGGCGGCGAGCTGAGCCGGATAAAGCCTGCGGGCGGAGGCGGCACTGACTTTGGCCCCATCTTTGACCATGTCCGCCGGAATATGCAAGGCAGACTTCCGGCATGTATCGTCATACTTACGGACGGATATGCTCCATTTCCGCAAAAAGATGCGGCGATGGGGATTCCGGTGCTCTGGCTGCTCAACAACGAGCAAGTGACCCCGCCCTGGGGAAAGGTGGCCAGGATCCGGGTCTGACGACGCACGGGATGGCGGCGGATCGTCGCACAGTTCAGACTCAGGGGGCCCGCCCGCAAGATGGGGCTATTTTAGCCCACGGACTTATATACTATGATATTGAGAAAACGCAAAAGAGGCAGACAGGAGGAAAGGGTATGCAGTTTTACAGGATAGATGGGATCGTAAAAAACGGGGACGATACGGAGGAAAGAGAAATCATACATGATATCTGGGATAAAAAAAGGATAGTCTATTTGATTCAGAATGTGTTAATGCCTTTCAGAAGGGATTCACAAAAGAATCCTTTATGTGCTTAAGGGATGATTCTTTTGAAACAAAGCTATACCTTCACGGGGGGAGTCATCTGCCGTGAGCCGCTGGAATACATGAATAAGGTCGAGGTATTTTTAAAAGATATGGACCTGGAACTTAAAGAGGTACAGAAGACCGAGATCACTTTCAATGCTCTGCGCAACCTGCTCCAGACAGCCAGCCGGAACAGATACATCGAAGACGAAGACGACGATGTGCTGGAACCCTTCGACCTCACCAGCCTGACCGGCAGATACGGAAGAATGATAAGTTACGATGAGGAAATGATCGAAGAGACCGGCAGGCCGCAGGTTTACAAAGTCGCAGAAAAATTCCTCGCCAGGGAAAGCCTTATCCCGGAACTGGACAGGATATATGCCGGAAAGGCCGTGAGCAGAGCAAAAGGTCACCCTGTCCACTATATGATACAGACCGACGATAAGGATACCAGGGACGGAGTGTGCAATACCCTGCTCAGAGCCATTTACGCAAGCGGAAGGCTTCAAAACAGGAGATTTTCTCTGGTGCGTTTCAAACCCGGAGAGAAGTTTTCTGAGACCGCTTACGAGTGCCTGTACAAAAGCAGCACAGGCGGAGCCATACTGGTCAGATATATCGCAGACGATGATACGGAAGAGGACGACTATGCCTGCCCCGGGCGGGAGACCATCGAGACTCTGTGCGAAATGATGAGAAAATACCGCAACCAGGTCCTCACCGTTTTCTGCCTGCCACGGGAATGTACGAAAGTAAAGGACATATTTTACGAAAACCTTGGCACGACCAGCTTCGTGGAGATAAAGGAAGACTTTGCCTATGGAGAGCGGGCTGAGGGCTTTCTGAAAATGCTTGCCCGGGAAAACGGCGTACGCACCGATAAAAGGCTTTTTGCAAGACTGGAAAATGGAAGGGGATATCTTTCCACAGAACTTCGCGATCTGTTTGAAGAGTGGTATAATGATAAACTGAAGACGACCATTTACCCGCAGTACAGACAGATCGCCGGCGTCAGACGCAAAATAGCCGCAGCCAAGCCGAAAGGGTCCGCATACGAGGAAATGATGGAGATGATAGGACTTTCCGCAGCCAAGAAAATCATAATGCAGGCCATCGATTACCACAAAGCCCAGAAAATATTTGCAGACAAGGGAATGAAGATCGACAGGCCGGCAATGCACATGATATTCACCGGAAATCCGGGAACGGCCAAGACCACCGTCGCAAGGCTGTTTGCAAGGATAATGAAAGACAACGGTCTACTGTCAAAAGGCACCATTGTCGAAGTCGGACGCGGCGACCTGGTAGGTAAATATGTGGGCTGGACCGCACCGACCATCAAGAAAAAGTTTAAGGAAGCGGCGGGCGGCGTGCTGTTCATAGATGAAGCCTATTCGCTGGTGGACGACAGGGACGGCTCCTTCGGGGACGAGGCCATAAACACCATCGTGCAGGAGATGGAAAACCACAGGGAAGATGTGGCGGTCATCTTTGCCGGCTACCCTGACAAGATGGAAGGCTTTCTGCAGAAAAATCCGGGGCTGCGCTCCCGCATAGCCTTTCGTGTGCATTTTGACGACTACGACATGAACGAACTATGCGACATCGCAGAGCTCATCGCCCGCAAGAAAGGACTTGATATAGATGAAAAAGCTCGCGAAAAGCTGCTTTCCATATTCGCAGAGGTGCAGGGAGAAAAGGATTTCGGAAACGGGCGATATGTCCGCAATGTCATAGAAAAAGCCAGGATGGCGCAGGCTTCAAGACTGCTGGCGAAGGGCTATGATGAGATAACCGGCAGAGATATTGCAACTCTCTGTGCCGACGATTTCCGGCTTCCGGAAAAGAAAAAGCCATGCGAAAGGCCGAAGATAGGATTTATCGCATAACGATACGAAAGGAACGAGAAAATGTTTGATATTAAAGGAAAAGTCAATACTGCCGTATGCTATGCCACGGTAGTAGAGGATGAAGCCATAGAACAGGTACGGCGGATGTGCGACCATGAATTTACGGAAGGGTCCAAGATAAGGATAATGCCCGATGTCCATGTGGGCAAAGGCTGCACCATAGGGACGACCATGACGGTGATCGACAAGGCCGTTCCCAATGTGGTGGGCGTGGACATAGGCTGCGGTATGTATACGGTAAAGCTAGAGCAGCAGGACATCGACCCGCAAAAGGTGGACGAAGCCGCGCACTTCATACCGAGCGGCAGAAATGTATGGGAAGGGCGGGTAGAGCGCTTCGATCTCATGGACCTTCGCTGCTATAGAAACCTGAAAGACGCAAAACGGCTGGAAAAAAGCCTTGGTACTCTGGGCGGAGGCAACCACTTCATCGAGATAGACTCCGCTCCGGACGGCACTAAATACCTGATAATCCATTCGGGAAGCCGCAATCTGGGGAAACAGGTGGCGGAATACTACCAGAAATTGGCTGTCGATCTTGCCATGGGAAAGGGAGAACTGTTTGAAAAGCGCCAGGAACTGATACGCACATATAAGGAGCAGGGCCGCCGTAAGGAAATACAGCCGATCTTGAGGGCCATGGAAAAGGAGTGGCAGCCGAAAGAACTGACGATGCCGGCGGACCTGTGCTACCTTTATGGGCAGTATCTGGAGGATTATCTGCACGATGTGCAGATATGCCAGCGGTTTGCAGAGCGCAGCCGCAAAAAGATGGCGGATATCATACTGGAAAGGACCGGCATGAGCGGCGCAGACGCTTTCCACACCGTACACAACTATATAAACACAGACGAGATGATACTCCGAAAAGGGGCCATAGCCGCCCACAAGGACGAACTGGTGCTGATCCCTGTCAATATGAGGGACGGCAGCGTCCTGGCGAGGGGAAAGGGCAACCCGGACTGGAACTATTCTGCGCCTCACGGAGCCGGCCGGATCATGTCCCGGTCAGTGGCAAAGAACACCCTTGACATGGAGACATACAGAAAGTCCATGGAAGGTATATACTCCACTTCTGTGAACAGTGCAACCTTAGACGAGGCCCCGATGGCGTACAAGGCCCTTGAAGACATAATAGATGTGATACGGGAATCTGTCGATGTGATCGATATATTAAAACCTGTTTATAATTTTAAAGCCACTGATTAATATTTACATTTTCCGATATCCTGTCCCTCCCGTCCATTGCTTCTGCGGCAATGGACGCATTCTTCTGACGGCATATACGATCATCCTTCTGATCCGAGCATTTCCTGCAGATATTGCAAAAAGATATTTGCGGCCCTGGAAAATACCTGATACTTTTTCCATACGATAAAGCCGTGAGCCGCCAATTTAGGGGAAAAAGGGCGAAAACAGAGATTGCTGCCATGTGTGTTGATAAGCCTGTCATAGCACAGGGCATATCCAAGTCCTTCATCAACAAGCAGAGAAGCGTTAAAAAGAAGGTTGTAAGTGGCTACAATATGCAGTTCTGCCTCTTCACGCCGTAGCCATCTGTTGATATACGATGCGTCACCCTTTTGATGGGAGACAATAAGGGGCTTATCCCACAGATCTTCAGGGCAGATGGATTCTTTCACAGCCAGAGGAGAATCCTTTCGCATCAGGACACCCCATGTATCTTCCATTGGAAGGGAGATCCTTTCATATTTCTGAGGATCCGTCTCTGTAAAGAGCAGACCGAAATCAATAAGGCCCTTGTCCAGATATTCGAGCACATGTTCTGCATTGCCGCTGGATATGTTATACCGTATATCCGGATATTTCCGCTGTATTCGCTTTGCAACTTTTGCGAACAGGCGGACTATTTCAGTTTCACCGCTTCCTATGAACACATTGCCGGCGATGATTTCATCAGAACCGGATATTTCTTCTTCTGTCCTATGCAGGAGAAGGAGCATTTCTTCTGCGCGTTTGCGGAAGATCATTCCTTCCTCGGTTAAGACCACCCTGCGGGAACCTTTTACTCCCCGGATCAAAAGCTGTTTGCCCAGAGCCTCTTCCATTTTCCTTAGCTGTGTGGACAGGGCCGGCTGGGAAATATGCAGAGATTCGGCTGCTGCGGTGATGTTTTGTTCTCTTGCTACCGCCAAAAAATATTCCAACAAACGAAAGTCCATTAAGATCACCTCTATAGCAAGTATAAAGAGAATTTTCATAAAAGTCAATTATGGAAAATGATAATAAATAAGTATTTGCTATTAAAATAAAATGGTACTACATTAGGATCAGGAACAGCAATATGCAAAGGAGATTATTCAATGGAACAACAAATGTTAAAGGGTAAAGTCGCAGTGATTACCGGTGCAAGTTATGGCATGGGCAGGACCATAGCAGAGCTGTTTGCTGAGGAAGGTGCTGCGGTAGTCATCACGGCAAGGCACCAGGATAAACTGTACAGGGTTGTGCAGGGAATACGCCAAAAGGGCGGAAAAGCTGTCGGAGTTGTGGCTGATGTCTGTTCAACAGAAGATACAAGACGGGTGTTCCTGGCCGCCGTCAGGGAGTTTGGGGATGTTGACATACTTATAAATAATGCCGGGATTGGAGAACAGAAATTGATAGATGAGACAGATGATGACTGGATGATGTATGTGATGAACACCAATCTGGGCGGGCCAATGCGATATATAAGGGAGGCTCTGAAAATCTTTCTGCCTAAAAATGACGGCGTGATCATCAATATTTCTTCCGTTAACGGCAATCGCCCTTTCTGCGGCGCTACATATACATCCACCAAAGGCGCTTTGAACACATTGACCAAAAATGTGGCCATGCGCCTTATTGACACCAACATACGCTGCAATGCGGTTGCTCCCGGAGCCACGGTAACTCCGGCCCACCTGGCCAATAAGGCTGGAGAACAGCCGGGAGGAGCGGAAATGCTCAAATACAGCGGACATTTTGTCTATTTTCCGGGACCCGAATGTGATCCCATGGATCAGGCATATGCCTGCCTGTATCTTGCCAGCAAGATGGGCCGCCATGTGAAAGGACAGGTACTGCAGGTATGCAACGGAGCGTTCCTGTAGATGCATATAAGACTGCCATAAAGCATATCAGATGCCCAGTCTGTCTGCCCCATGGCCATCTGATATGCCGAAGATGGAGAGCAAAATAATTTTGATAAAAGGGGTGACAGGTTTATGAAAGCGTTCATACTTATAACTCTTGCTGCCGTTTTCTCACTGACCGTATTGCTCACAGGCTGCGGCAGCATTGAGCAGACAGAGGCAGACAGTGGCGGTGTCCATGCCGCTGCGCCCGATAACCAAAGTGATGATAGCGTAAATACCAAGGAGGAAAGCAGTCAAATGAAAATGATCGTGCAGGTTGGAGACAGCACATTTACCGCAATTTTGGAAGAAAACGAAGGGGTGGATGCGCTGGTAGAAATGCTGAAGCAAGATCCGCTGACCATCCAGATGATAGACTATTCCGGATTTGAAAAAGTGGGGCCTTTGGGAACGGACCTTCCTGCCAGTAACCGGCAGATCACGGTACAGTCCGGGGATATTGTGCTGTATCAGGGCGACCAGATAGTTATGTTCTACGGTTCCAATTCATGGAGTTATACCCGGCTGGGCCACATTGATGATCTTACCGGCTGGGAAGAGGCTTTGGGCAGCGGCGATGTGACTGTAACCTTTTCTTTGGAGGATTAGAGGATGAGGATACTTGCTTTAAACGGGAGTCCCAGGATCTATGGAAATACCGCAGCTATGGTGTCGGCTTTTGCAGAGGGGGCGCAGGAAAACGGCCATCAGGTGGATGTGGTGAATGTATGCCGGAAAAAATTGCCGGGTGTCTTGCCTGCGAATACTGTCACAAAAAAGATTCCGGCCATGAGCGGCAATGTGTTCAGCAGGACGATATGCAGGAAGTTTATCCTCTGCTGGATGAGGCGAGAACGCATTGCAGCGAAGGCAGCGGTCTGGGCCTTGCCATCGTGAAAAGGATAGTAATGGACCATCAGGGGAGCATATATGCTAAAAACAGCGGCGGACTGGAAATCTGCATGGAATTTTCCGCAAGTTAAAATGGAGGATAGACATGGACTGGATACTGATCGTGGAAGATGATGAACTGATAGCGGAACTGGAACGGGATTATCTTCTGGCCGAAGGCATGGGATCGGATATAGTCTCCGATGGCTGTGAGGCTGTAATGCAATTCTGGAAAAGGAAATATGCGGCTGTGCTTCTTGATCTGATGCTGCCTGGAAAGAGCGGTTTTGACATCTGCCGGGAGATAAGAGCACAGTCGGATGTCCCCATCCTCCTTGTCACTGCAAAAAAAGAAGATATTGACAAGATCAAAGGCCTTGGACTGGGGGCAGATGATTATGTGGTAAAACCATTCAGCCCGCTGGAACTCACTGCGAGGGTAAAGGCACATATGCATATACACAGTACATTGAAAGAAGAGGGCAAGGAAAAGGTGATATGCGCCAGACCTCTGCGCATATATCCTGAATCATACAGGGCCTATAAGGGTGAACAGCCGCTTGAACTTAAAGGAAGGGGATTTCAGCTCCTTTTGTTTTTTGTGCAGAATCCCAACATTGTTTTTTCAAGGGAAAGGATCTTTGACAGGGTCTGGGGTTACGAAGCCGTGGGAGACATGTCGACTGTTACGGTGTATGTGAATAAACTTAGGGACAAGATAGAGGATGATCCGTCAGAACCGCGATATATACAGACAGTGTGGGGAATAGGATATCGGTTCAGGATATAAGGAAGGAAAGTGGTTATCGGACATAAGGAGTACAGTAAAAACCTGTTCCCTGACAGCTTCTGCTGCAAGGAAACAGGTACTCGTCACCGCAAAAAACAACGCGTTTCAGTCCCGGCAGTATTCTTCTTTGATAGCTCCGATCAGGGTGATCACTCTTTTATCTTCGATCCAGTAAAATACATTCATGCCGTGTTTTTCTGATGCCAGTATGCCTGCCGTCCTCAGCTGGTTCAGATGTTGGGACAGGGCCGAGGCAGTGATATCAGGTGTGTGCAGGTGTATATCGCTGACTGTGAGTTTTCCTTCGAGGAGAGCGCATAAGATCAGCAGCCTCTGTTCATTAGCCAGCAGTTTCAGCAGTTCCGCTATCTTCTTTGCCCGTTCTTCCATAATCTTTTTCCTTCTTTCCGTTTCTTATCTTACATATTCCCTGGGTCATGGTCCCCATGGGACAATATACGCACCAGGACCGTGGCCTGAACAGTCCCATGGTCACAAGGCCCAGGACTGTGGATGTGAGCATGACGCTGAAAAACCCGAAAGCAAACTGGCCTATCCATGGAGCCACAAAGCTCACATCTGCCCATTGCCACGGCAGCTTAAATACCCACAGGAGCGTGACCGTCTGCGAGAGGGGAGCGCCTGTAAACACTTTATAAGTGCTGAAAAGCATGAGCCCGAACATTATCATAAAGAAGGTCAGGAATCCGTAGCGGAACCAGGTGCTTCTCAGAAATTTAGGCGGCGGCACATTGCGGGACAATTTCAGCTTATCGCCCAGCAGTCCCAGGAGCTGGCCACGGCCGCAATAGCGGTTGCAGTAGGCCTTGCTGCCTCCGAATATGGCGATGAGCAGCGGTATGCAGAAAAACAGCATGCCCAGCCAGGCGAACAGAATATTGAAAAGCCCTAAAAACAGGTAACAAAGCTCCACGATCCAGAGATGATCGTACCATTTTTTTGATCTTGCATTATTCATAGTGCGCTGCCCCTTTCCACGCCGCCCCTTTCCACGATCTCGATCACGGCCGCAGGACATGCTCTTGCACATTTTCCGCAGCCGACGCATTTTTCTTCGTCCACATGGGCGGCGATGCCGCAGACGATCTCAACAGCTTCCTTGGGGCAGATGCGTACGCAGCAGCCGCAGGCGACGCATTTTTTGCCGATCCGGCATACTTTAGGTGACTTGGCCATAGCAACAGACTCCTTTGCAGTATATTAGTAATTAAGTAATTACTAATATACTGTATCATCTGTCCTTTGTCAAGTGTCAAGTCAAAAAATCTGAAGATCCAGCGCAGGCGGATGGAGTCTTTCTGACCGCCCGGTAGTATACGGGGCCGCGGCTGCCTGCTCAGGGCTGTTCGCTCAGGCCCGCGATATGCAGGCGTTCGCCTTATCTAAAATTCCATTTCAGGATTGTCTATGTCTACGAGACCGGTGACCGTGCTACAGCCGAAAACTTCTTTGAGGAGTCCGGCCAGCTGGTCTCTGGCTGCGATGACTCTATCCTTATTGAAGTCGGAAAAACCGTCAATAGGGAAAAATACATGAGAGGTTTCAGCTGTGATCTTTCCGTGCTCGCTCTGGCGCCAGGTCCAGCGTCTTGTCCTTATCTGATTTCCGGCGGCATATACGGCTTCACCTGGCTCGACGGTTTCTTCGCTGTCACTGCCAAAAGGCAGGAATGTGTCACCTGAACAGGAAAAGCGCACACATATACTTTCCGGCACTTCCCTCAGGTCATGGGCGCCGATGGGCAGTGTATATTTAAGGGATATGGCATTGCCCAGGTCTACGATGGGATTGATGTGGGGCATGCCTTTTCCTTTGGATATACGGCTGAACAGGGCCTCGATGGAGCACATGTATTTGTTGGGATTGATACCGAGGGCTCTGAATGCTTCCCTGTATGGCAGGATGTCCGGTTCGTCTTTTACCCGTTTTCCGTCGAAGCGCTGAGCCGCTGAAAGGATATACTCATCCAGAAGAGCTGAGATTTCAGGCCTGTCGGCAGTGTTGTCTATACCTTTGGCTGCCACAACGCCGAAGCAGGCGTTGGGTATCTTGTCAAAAATATCTTTTTCTACAATAAATTTCATTGTTTTCCTCCGTTCGTACAATAAGAGTATAAGCTTTTGGACCCAAGATGGCAAATGAATTTTGCCTGTGGTGCCGGGAGAAAACACGGAAAACACGGCCGGTGAGGACTGAGAAAACCGTTGACATTTTGCAGCATTGTAAACATAATTAAAGATAAGGGCAGCGCGCTCCACGGGCGGCCCGGAATTTCAGACTGGATCGGTGAAAGAATGAGACCTACAGAAGAAATGATCAGGACATTTGAGAAAGACAGGTTTGCCACTTGCAATGGGGCGGTGATCGACCAGGTGGGAGACCATTATGCAAAATGCAGCCTCAGGATCGAGGAAAACCACAGGAACGCCATGGGCGCCGTCATGGGAGGCGTATATTTTACTTTGGCGGATTTTGCCTTTGCAGTCGCGGCCAACTGGCAGCACATGGAAACCGTTTCATTAAACTCAGAAATAGCTTATCTGGGTTCGGCCAGAGGCGACCGGCTGACTGCGGAGGCCGTTTGCGTGAAGGATGGGCGGACGACCAGTTATTACAGGATCGAGGTTAAAGACAGTGAGGAAAGGCTTATCGCTGTCGTCAACACGACCGGGTATAAAACGGCAAGATAGCAGGATCGTTGAAGCAGACGGCTGAGACCGGCTGCTTTTTTGTGTATAGAAAAACCGGTCTCCTGCTGATACAAAAGACCGGTTCTATATTCTTTTGCAGGCCTCCCTTTGGACTATTCGCCCTTTTTCATCAGGCCGGCCCCGGCATTCCATGCCTTGCCGACTTTATCTCCGGTCACATAATAACCGCTCTGGAATTCGTCGAAGATAAGAGCTTCAACTTTGGCCGGATCCACCTTGCCGTTTTCTGAGAGGACTGATTCTTCAGCTGCGGTGTTGACTATCTTTCCGACTATGGCATAAAGGTTTTCTGTTTCCACCACTTCTGCCAGTTCACACTCCATGACCACAGGAAATTCCTCTATGACAGGAGCGTTGACAAATTCGCTTTTAACAGCCGTGTATCCGGTCCTTTCAAACTTGTCATTTATCTTGTTGCCTGAAGCGATACCGAAAAAGTCAGCAACATCCATGTGTTTTCTGTCGGCGAGGGCTACAGTGAAAGCCTTAGTTTTGAGAAGGTTTTGAGTTGTCTTGTGTTCCTCATCTATAAAGAGGGCCACTTTGTCGCTGCTGCACATCATGCCCCAGGCAGCGTTCATAACATTGACTTTGCCGTTTTCATCATAAGCGGCTACCATGAGGACTGGCATAGGATATATGGCCGATACGACACCTAAATTTTTTTTCATTGGGTATTCTCCTTTCAAGTCGTGTGATCTGATAACTTTATTATAGCCGCCATTTTCAGATTTCGCAAGACCGCCGGAGGGTGCAGACAGCAGCAGATTTTCGGCCCTATGGCCGTACATCGGTACCGGTCGTGTCGTGCATCGGCACCGCCTGGAATATAATAGAACCTTGACAAAATCGGCAGGGGGGTATACTGAAATCAAATAAGTCTATACGCAAGTATAGTGAAGGAGGAAAATATGAAAAGGTTATTTATCGCTTTTCTCTGCATCGTCATGGTGATGGCATTCCTGCCAACTGTGGCTTTTGCACAAACAAACTATTTTGCAGTGACCATTGACGGCGTGAGAACGGAATATCCTTCCGCCGGAGACGCCGTTGCAGCTGTGGGAGAAGGCCAGACTGCGGTCATCGAACTTTTGGCCGACTATAACGGAGGCGGAGTAAAAATCGAGCCGGCGGACGCGGGTAAAGACGTTACTTTCAAACTTAACGGTCATACCTGGAATGTAGGAGATCCGCTCGACGGTTCGCCGGGAACGGAGACGAACGCTTTTCAGCTTCTAAAAGGAAACAAGGTAACCTTTACTGACGGCGCCATAACATCCGCCAAGGCAAAGATCCTTTTCCAGAATTATTGCGATCTGACAATAGATAAAATGGATATATCCCTGACCACGCTGGGGACCGGCACTTACGTTGCTTCCAATAATAACGGAACGACAGTGATCAAGGGCGGAACGGTAATTACGAATACGCCGGGTAATCACGCGATGGATTCTTTCACTTTCGGCGACTATGAAGGCGGTAACGTTATCGTAGAAAACGCGACCATCAACGGCGATGTGGAAGCGGCTAACGGCGGCAAATTGACGCTCAACGGCGGAACGATCAACGGAAATGTCGACGTTTATAACTATACTTATGATAATAACGTATCAAAACCTGCCGTCTTTGTAATGGAAAACGGCGCTATAGCGGGCGATTTGAATACTACCAAAATTGGCGATACGACGATCAACGGCGGTATGGTAGAAGGCAAGGTGACCTTTGATGATTCAGAAGGCGCGAAAGCCGTCATCAACGGCGGCTATTTCACTTCCGTAGATGAGAAAGTGGAAATCACCGCGGACGTCGTGACGGAGATGACGGATGGCGTAGATACGTTTATCGTTGCCAGCGAAGACTCCCTGAACGATATTCTGGATGAAATCAACAGAATGGTTGAAGAGGGAGAAATCGAGGCCGCCGATCTTGAACAGCTGAGCATTACTGTAAATAAAGCGCCTGCTAACTTCAAGCTGGAGGTACCCGTAGGCGTAACGGTAGCTAACGCGACGGAAAATCCGATCACAGTAAACGACGAAAGCGTGGCGGCAGACGGCGAAATTACCGTAAAGGAACCGGAAACTACGAATCCTGATGAAGGAAAAGATGATCCGGCGGTAGGCGGCGACGATAAACCGGCAACCGAACCGGAGGAAAAACCTGAGACAGACAAAGACGTGCCGAAGACCGGCGACTCGTCCAACCTGGTTCTTTGGCTGACTCTGCTGGCCCTGACCGGCTCTGCTCTGGCAGGAACCGTCGTTTATAGCAGAAAGAAATAAAATAGAATAGCGAGCGAATACGCTTAAGATTGCTTGCCGGGGCTGTCGCACAGTTGACCGATCAGGTCAGCTACAGCGATAGCTCCTTTCTTTTGCATAAAAACATGAAAACCCTTGCAAGTTCAACACCTGCAAGGGTTTTGGTGGTATAATATCTGTATGAAAAAACTTAACACCACCAATAAAAACTATACAACAAATGAAAAGTGTTTTCAACTTCAAATTCCAATGAATTTAAGCATCATCATCCCAGATGATGACAGCGTGAGATTGCTGAGTCAGTTTGTAGAGGAGATGGATCTGACTTGCCTTTATGAAACATACAGCATGTTTAAAGAAAACCATGTGACCCCACGCCAGATGTTGAAAATTCTTCTTTATGCTTACCTTGATGGAAAATATTCTTCCAGAGAAATTGAAAAAGCTTGCCATAGAGATGTTAATTACATGTATCTTCTTGAAGGCAAACATGTACCTGATCATGTCACCATTGCAAGATTTCGCAGTCTCCATTTTGCACCCTGTGCAAAAAATATTCTCACCGAATGTACAGAACTTCTGTTTGAGCTCGGCGAAATTTCCGGAAAAAATATTTTCATTGACGGAACCAAGATAGAAGCCAATGCCAACAAGTATACATTTGTATGGAAGAGAGCTGTAACAAAGAATCAGGAGAAATTCGGTAAAAAGGCAGCAGCTCTTGTAGCCGAATGTGTGCAAACATATTCCCTGAAACCTGTCTGGCAAGGAAAGGTCAAGATCAAAACACTCAAGAAGCTGCGAAAAAAGCTTTATGCCATAAAGGAACAGGAATGTATTGAGTTTGTATATGGCAGCGGAAAACGAAAAACTTTGCTTCAAAAGCATATCGAACAGCTTGAGGTCTGTCTGGAAAAGCTGAAAGAATACAATCACAAGATCCATGTCTGCGGAAAACGCAACAGTTATTCCAAGACAGATACAGATGCAACCTTCATGCGAATGAAAGAAGATGCTATGAAAAACGGCCAGTTAAAACCGGCCTACAACCTTCAGCATGGAATTGATGCAGAGTATGTGGTGTGGCTTGAGGCACTCGCGAATCCGACAGATACGCCAACACTGGTGCCATTCCTTGAAGATATGGGTCAGCATTTATCGTTCAAGTATATGAACATTGTAGCAGATGCCGGATATGAAAGTGAAGAAAATTACAGCTACATAGAGGAGCACGGGCAGTTTGCATATATTAAACCGTCTAACTATGAAATCTCAAAGACCAGAAAATATCAGGCCGATATCAGCAATCGCGAGAATATGGTCTACGATGAGGAAAAAGATTGCTATCGCTGTAGTCAGGGGAATCTTTTAAAATCAGCAGGAAGCAAACAGCGGCAAACGGCAAGCGGATATATTGCAACAAAAGTCATATACAAGTGCAGTGATTGTACATATTGTCCGGTGAAAAACAGATGTATTAAAGGAAACCATTGGAAAGTGCCAGAATCCGAGCGATTTAAATCACTGGAGGTATCGAGGAGATTTGAAAGACAGCGTGCTGAATCACTAAAAAGGATCACGAGTCAACAGGGGATCATACTTAGGATCAATAGAAGCATTCAGTCCGAAGGCAGCTTTGCAGACCTTAAATGGGACAGAGGTTTCAGGCGATTTCTCTGCCGGGGCAGTTCCAATGTTTACGCAGAATGCGTACTGCTTGCTATTTCACACAATATTGAAAAACTGCACAACAAGATCCAGCATGGAAAGACGGGAGCACACCTTCACTGTGAAGAAAAAGTAGCATAGAAGGAGCAACATGGATAACTGGGAGCAGGGCCCCTGTATTTGTGCTGCTGTTTTTTATTTTAGAGTTGAAAATTGAAAGCATTTCATAATCTGCAAAAGAAAGGAGCTATCGCTCCGGCTGACCTGATCGGTCAACTGTGCGACAGCCCCGGTTTTCGCGTAGTTAACGCAGTTTGACGGGATAAAATTTTATGTTTTTTAACTATTGACAAAAGGCGTTGGAGGGGGGTATGCTAAAGGCAATAATAGTAGTTATACCTTAATTGGAGAGGAGGAACCGATGAAAAAGTTTTTCGTAGTTTTTCTTTGCATAGCAATGGTAGTCGTATGCATGCCTACGTTTGCCTTTGCAGCAGAGAATGATGTTCAACAAGTAAGCGATATGGCTGGGCTCAAAGCTGCCCTTGAAGCGGGTGGAAACGTTGAACTAACAGCCAATATTACGTCCGAAGCGAGAGTGGATATCAGCATAACCAAGCCTGTTACCCTCGATCTCAAAGGATTCAGCGCGAGCAGTACTTATGGCGGCATCAATCATTTTCTTATGACCGTCAGGGACGGCGGTTCGCTTACTTTGAACGATTCGGTGGGCGGCGGTAAGCTTGCCGCTACGCACAGTTCTTATGGATATGGAATACAGCTTTACAGCGGCAGCACGTTCATCATGAACGGCGGCGCCGTTGAAACCACGCAGGAAACGGTTGACGTTTGCACGTCTGCATCAAACGTGAAGATTGAGATTAACGACGGCGCTTTGGTTTCAAGCGACGATAGCGTTTTGAACGCGCGCGGCAAAGAAAGCGTCGACGTTCAGATTAAAGGCGGCACGCTCAGCGCCAACGGAATGGCAACGGAATGGCAAGGACGGCCATATATGCGTCAGGCGACCAGGAAGACGCTATCAAAATGGACGTCTCCGGCGGCAAGATCAGTTTGACGGACGGAAGGAGCGGAGCGATTCAGGCTTACAAGGGCGTTTCCCTCAAACTGTCCGGCGACGCAGAGATATCTTCCGAAACTGGAGCCGCTATTCAAGTTCAGGAAAATTCCAAATTTGATATGGAAGGCGGAACGATTACCTCTAACAGCTATGGATTGCAGGTTGAAGGCAGCGCGCAGATCAATATTTCCGCCGGAACCATCAATGCCGGCAAAAATAGTACGATAATTGATAAAGATAAGGACAGCGACGCTACCGTCATCCTGACCGGCGGTACTTTCAGCGGAAAGCTGGATAGCATTGCCGATTACGTGCCTGACGGATATGAATTGACAAACGGCACGGTTGAACCGACGCCGGCTGACGATCCGTACGTCGTTGCCATGACCGGCGGTATCTATTATAAAGATCTTGCCAATGCAATCAGCATGGTCGGCGAGGGCGGTACGGTAGAACTACTGGCCAATATAGAGGCGACTGAGACGATCGAAGTACCGTCAGGAAAGGATTTCACCCTCGATCTGGGCGAATATGATATCTCCAAAGGAGAGACCTTCACCGGCGCCAGACTGATAAACGTAACAGATTCTATAGTTTCACTGAGAGGCGAGGGCCAGATACTGGCAGGGAACGTTAACGGCGTAACGGTTAGAGGCGGCGAGCTTGATATCGCCGGCAGCGTTACGATCAAAACGGATCCTGCGGCAGGCAGACAAACCGTGCAGGCTTACGGCGCCAAGCTCACCATCGGCGGCGATGCCTATATTGAAGGATATTACGCCGTAACGGTTTATAATTCCGATCTTAATAATGAAGGCTCGATTTCCTCTGAGCTGATTGTTAACGGAGGAACGATCAATGGAGTTCCGGCCGGTATAGCAGGCAACAACCTCCAATCCGCCGGTAGCAAGATCACCGTCACCGGCGGTACCGTGCAGGCTGATGAAGAAGGCATAGCCATGTATCTCCCGATGGAATCGACCGTTGACATCGGCGGCGATGCGCAGATTACCGGCGGTACGGCGATCGAGGCCAAGATGGGCGCCATCACTTTCCGCGATAACGCAGTGATCAAAGGTACCGGCGCGTGGAATGAAAATGAACCGGAAAACGGCGGTTCGTCTCCGGAAGGCTCCGCTTTCCTCGGCTCGGCGCAGATGTATGGCGCCAATGCTCCTGGAAGCACGAATCCTCAGTATATGACCAGCCCTGATCTGACTGTAAACTTCCTCGGCGGTACTTTTATAAGTGATAACGGCAATGCCATCACCATCTATAATACAGAAAAGATTGACAAGCAGTCCGTCGTTGTAAACGTTCAGAATGGAGATTTTCAGGCAGCCGAAGGCAAGGGCGCGATCAGGTACGTTACCGTCAGCGTCGGAGATAACGAAACAGTCTATGACAGCAAAGACGGAACCTACACTGCAACTAAAGGCAAGACTACCGTCAAGGTAGGCGCAGACGCCGCAGCCGCAGCCGTAAACACCGATGGAAAGACTACTTATTATACTACGGTTGACGAGGCTCTCGCTGCCAACAGCGAAACTGCGGCCGAGCCTGTGGAAATTTTCGTGATGGCTGACAGCGAAATGGCGCCGGAAGGCCTCGCGCATGAGAATATCAAGATCACCACAGCTCCGGGCGTTGAACTTGAAGTTTTCTCCGACGTCAGCGGCATGATCGTTAAGGCGACCGAAAACGCGGACGGCACTACGACCTATGAACTGGTTGACGAAGACGATTTCGTCATCAATGGCAGCGATCTAAAAGTTTCAGCGGACAAGACCACCGTTCACGAAGGCGAAAAGGCTACGATTAAGGCTGAGGTAAAGGCCGAACTGACAGGCGCGGAGTTCGTCTACGCCTGGTACAAAGACGGCAAGGCAATCGAAGGCGCAAGCGGAGCGACTTTCGAGGCGATCGAGAGCGGAGAGTATTACGTTTCCGTGAAAGCGGTCAAGACCGAAGGAGGGGCCACTATCACTTCCGCCGAAGTTAACGGTCCGGTTTTGAAAATCACCGTAGAGCCGCATGACTTCTCCGGCGGTTGGGAAAGCGATTCTCTTAACCACTGGCAGAGCTGCAAAGACTGCGATCTGGTAGCCAACAAGGCAGAACACGTCTATGGCGATTGGACGGTAACCAAGAAGGC
>UQOC01000033.1 GCA_900542565.1 uncultured Eubacteriales bacterium
TCTTTCATCTGGAACTTACTTTTTCTTCTGGAAGTTAGTTTTTCATTTTACCTTTTTGTTTTGCTGGCATGGGATATTCTTTGCCTCCTCAAGAAGTGCTTTTTTTTCGTTGGCTACTTTGCCGTCCATGACCGCCGCAAGAAGCGCCTCCAGAGTTTTGCCGATCTCCGGGCCCTGCTCCATGCCCGCCTGGATCAAGTCTTTGCCGTTTACCTCAAGATCTCTGAGAGAAAAACATTGTTCTTCTTCTATGATCTGCCCGGCGATCTTCTCCAGCCGGTCATAGGTTTCCTGCCTGCTGCGGAAATCCGGCGACTGGGCCATATTGTCTGCCCGTTTGAGGGCCAGAAGGCTGAAGAACATTTCAGGCGAATACTTATTCAAAGCTCTCTTAACATATTTGGGCTCCGGCTCTATATTTATCCCATGATATCTTACCAGAGCGGTCACCTTTTCGATGGTGTTCCTGTCAAAATGCAGCCTCGTCATGATCTTTTCTGCCATCTCTGCGCTTATCCGGGCGTGGTCATAAAAATGCCCCGTTCCTTCGTCATCCACTGTAAAGCAGCGAGGCTTTCCGATATCATGGAACAGCGCGGCAAGACACAGGATTTTTTTTGCCTGTTCCTCATCCTCATGTGCTACATGCTCTGTGGATCCAGCCGCTGCCCTTATGCTATCTATTGCTGCGGCGATGTGTCCCAGGACATCGTATATGTGATGGCTGTTTTTCTGGTCAAACCCTTTGCATGGGAGAAGCTCAGGGATAACATTGGCCATGAGCTCTGCTTCTTCATATATAAGCCTGCCCGCCCGATGTCCGCACAGAATCCCCGTCAATTCATCCCTCAGCCTCTCCGGGCTTACTTGACGCAGCAGATGCCCGCAGGATCGGGCGGCAGCCAGCGTTTCCCTTTCTATATCAAAGTCAAGCCTGGACGAAAACCGCAAGGCACGCATTATGCGCAAGGCATCTTCTTCAAAGCGTTTCTGCGGATCGCCCACACATCTTACCATCCGGCGGCAGATATCATCAAGTCCCCCGGACAGGTCTGTCAGCCGGCCCTGTCTGTCAAGGGCCATGGCGTTTATCGTAAAATCCCTGCGTGCCAGATCCAGTGCCGCATCCTGTGTATACTCCACCACATCGGGATGTCTGTGGTCGGAGTATGTTCCCTCTGTCCTGTATGTGGTGATCTCCATGGCAAGGTTTTCCGATATGACCGTTACAGTTCCGTGCTTTATACCTGTATCTACGGTCTTTTCTTTACTGAAAACTGCCTTTATCTGTTCCGGCTGCGCCGAGGTGGCGATATCCCAGTCAGAGGGTTTCTGTCCCATGGCCATATCCCTTACGCAGCCTCCGACCATAAGTGCCTCATATCCGGCATTTTCCAAAGCCTGCAGGGCAGACAGCACAGGCCGCGGCACCATGCCTATTAAATTTTCTACGCTCAGTCTGTTCATATTTTCGGCCTTTTTCCAGAAGCAATAACAGCTATTGCTTTTATTGGCAAATTTACTTATAATTTTTTTATCATTATCAAGAGGTGTTTATCAATGAAAGCTTATGCCATGATCGTAGTCCCCATGGTAATCTATGGCACATTGCCCGTGTTTGTCAGCAAGATCCCTTATGCCAGCGCCGAGATCGTAATGTGGCGCACGATGATAGGTTTCGCCGTACTCGGTCTTATTTTCCTGTTCACGCTGAAAAAACACAAGCCTGTCAAAAATAAAAAGCATATCCTGATACTGCTGGCAGCAGGCATGCTGATGGGGATAAGCTGGATAGCCCTGTTTGAATCATATGCCTGGGTAAACACGGGGATAGCTACGCTGGCTTACTACATGTCTCCGGTCATCGTCATGTGTGCGTCAATACCTCTTTTTAAAGAAAGAGCAGGTGCAGCCAAAATATTCGGCATTATCTCAGCCATCCTGGGAATGGTCATCGTCACCGGAGTAAATCTGGACGGAGCTGATCCGGTACGCGGCGTATTGCTCGGCCTGCTCGCCGCCGTTCTTTATGCTGCGGTGGTCCTCACAGACAAAAGCGTCCGTGATATAGGCGGTCTTGAACTGACCCTTATACAGCTTGCCGGGGCGCTGCTTTTCGTGATACCTTACACCATCCTGACCCACAGCGGCCCGTGGATGGACTTTACATCTCAGGCAGGTTTCCTTACATTCATATTGGGCTTCATACACGCCGGTCTTGCTCTGTATATGTATTTTTTGGCCATTCAGATGCTACCTGTCCAGAGCATCGCACTGTGCAGCTATCTGGATCCTGCTTCGGCGCTGTTTTTCTCCGCAGTATTTCTTGGGGACACCCTGACACCCATACAGCTTGCAGGCGCCGCCCTGATCCTCGGCGGGGCCGCTGCCGGAGAGATCCTCGGCGGAAGGCGCCAGAGCGCAAAAAAGCCAGGGTCAAAGGAGACAAAGCTGCCGGACTGACATCACATCCATTTTTTCCGTTTGAAGATTATATATTCAATGATCAGGATAACCGCAGACAGCCCCATTACGGCCATATAACCGTAACGCCACTGGATCTCCGGCATAAACCTGAAATTCATTCCATACCAGCCCGTTATCAATGTGAGCGGCATAAATATCGTCGTTATGACGGTAAGGAACTGCATGACTCTGTTTTGCTTCATGTTTATCCGCGACTGATACATATCGTATATCTGTGATGAATACTCCCGAAGGTTCAGCGCATCAGCTGAAAGCCTTCCGAGCCTGTCTGAAAGGAATTTAAACAGACGGCGTGATCTCTTATCTATCATATCGCATGGCGATTCGGCAAACATCTGCACCATGTCGCCCATCTGGTCATAATATCTGTAGGCTTGCAGAAGGGCTCTTCTCGTCCTCTGCATATATTGCTCAAACCCCTCAGGTATCGACCGGTCATTTTCCAACATCTTGCTTTCCCACTGGTTGAGACCTTCTTCCCAGTCATCTATATACTCGCCCTCTCCGGCTATGAGAACATCGAGAAAAGCAAAAAATGCCTGGGCTGTATCAGTTATCTGAAAACCGTCCTCGTCAAATATGCCGTCCAGCATTTTTTCTGTCCATGATGTTTCTCCTATAAGGATGAGTTTTTCTCCGTCCATATAAAAGCGTATATATCTGCCCTGCCCGTTTCTGTCAGGATCACCTGCCGCCGGCACCGCAATGGTTCCATGGGCAAACTTTTCAAATATATCCACCTTGCAATGGCGGACTTTTTCACTGAACCTCAGCAGGTGGAGCCTGTTATCCTCCTGCCGGAATTTTTCCATGTACTCGGCCTCCGTAACGGTATATACATATGCCTGCCTTTCCTGGCCGCCCGCCCGTACGCTTTCTCTGATTATTGGAAATCTCATGGCCACCTCCCGCCAACATGCTGAAAATAATGGAACCCCACTTTTCTGCATGAAAAAAGCGGGGTCAAAACTACTTTAGATAAGCTCTATCATCTGGAACTTCTTCTTTCCTTTCTGTATGAGGAGCTTACCATCCTCAAAATTGTCAAGGGTTATGTTCATCTTCTTATCGGTAACCTTGCTGCCGTTTATGCTCAGGCCGCCCTGTTCTATGGTCCTGAAGCCCTCGCTGTTGCTCGGTACAAGGCCCAGTTCCTTTATCAGGTTTACTATGCCCTGGCCCTCGCCTTCAAAACGGGCTCTTTCCATCTGTACAGTAGGGATGTTGGCCATATCTCCGCCTCCGGCAAAGGCCGCACGGGCTCCGTCCAGGGCCTTCCTGGCTTCTTCCTCTCCGTGTACCAGCTTGGTCACTTCGTAGGCCAGGATTTCCTTGGCCTTGTTGATCTCGGCTCCTTCGAGAGCAGAAAGCCTGTCTACCTCTTTCATAGGCAGGAAGGTGAGCATCCTGAGACATTTGTTTACATCGGCGTCAGCTACATTCCTCCAGTACTGGAAAAACTCGTAAGGGCTGGTCTTTTCCGGGTTTAGCCACAGAGCGCCTTTGGCTGTCTTGCCCATCTTGTTGCCCTCTGAGTTGGTCAGCAGAGAGAAGGTCATTCCGTAAACTTCCTTGCCTATCTTTTTGCGGGTCAGGTCAACGCCTCCGATGATGTTTGACCACTGGTCATTGCCGCCGAACTGGATCTTAACATCGAAGTCTCTTGCCATTACCATAAAGTCATAGCTCTGCATGAGCATGTAGTTGAGCTCGAACATGGTAAGTCCGCCTTCTCTTTCCATCCTCTGCTTGAAGCACTCGGCTCTGAGCATGGTGTTCACATTGAAGAGAGAGCCTACTTCTCTGAGAAAGTCTATATAGTTGAGCGGTCTGAGCCAGCGGGCGTTGTTGACAGAGATCGCCTTGCCCGGTTCAGGTTCCTTGTTCTGATGTCCCGGCACAAAGACGCCTTCGTTGCCTACATATTCCCACTCGTCGTCGAAGTCCAGAAATCTTTCAAAAAGTTTCTTGAACTGGTTGCAGTTGTGTTCTATGGTCTCGATGGACATGATCTGGCGCATATCCGTCCTGCCGGAAGGATCGCCCACCATGCCTGTGCCGCCGCCAAGCAGCACCACAGGAGTATGTCCGAATTTCTGCATGTACATCATTATTATGACCTGCATAAAGTGACCTACATGCAGGCAGTCGGCAGTCGGGTCAAAACCAATATAGAACTTCACCTTCTCGTTCCTCAGAAGCTCCCTTATCTTATCTTCGTCAGTGGACTGTTCGATAAAGCCTCTTTCTTTGAGGACATCATATGCGTTATCAAACTTGCTGACATCGTCAGGTATAAAATCAAATTTCATTTTTTCCTCCAGTATTCTTTGACATCATCTTTTTTCATTGTATCTTAAAGGCAGATATCCGCCCTTTCTATGAAGGTCTTGCATCTTTGCATTCCCAGCCCTGCCTGCCGCAGGCATTCCTGAAAAAGACTGACATCCCTCGGCCTGTTTATAAAAAGCGCCGGGTCTTTTCTTTTTGCCATCTATCCTGTTCCTTTCGGTTATTTTGTCCCATAGAGCCTGTCGCCGGCATCCCCAAGTCCCGGTACGATATATGCGTTTTCGTTGAGCCTTTCGTCTTTTGCCGCAATATATATATCCACATCAGGATGGGCCTCCTGAAGCGCCTTTATCCCTTCAGGCGCAGCTATGAGGCACATGAACACGATGTCCCTGCCGCCTCTCTGCTTGATGAAATCTATTGCGGCAGCGGCGCTTCCTCCTGTGGCCAGCATCGGGTCTACTACAAATATCCTCCTTTTATCTATGTCTACCGGAAGCTTGCAGTAATATTCCACAGGCAGATGGGTCTCCGGATCTCTGTACAATCCGATATGTCCTACCTTTGCGTTTGGTACCAGCGCCAGCATACCGTCTACAAAGCCCAGTCCGGCCCTGAGGATAGGCACTATGGCTATATCCTGTCCCTTGAGCATATTGACTCTGGTCTTACAGATAGGTGTTTCTATTTCCACTTCTTCCAGCGGGAGATCTCTTGTAGCCTCAAACCCCATGAGCATGGCAACTTCCTTTGCCAGTTCCCTGAATTCCTTTACCGTTGTATCGGTCTTTCTCATAAGTGCAGTCTTGTGCTGGATCAGCGGATGATCAAATACATATACTTTTCCCATAATGCCTCCTTATAGATTGTCGAGCATATTTACCCGGCGCTGATGGCGTCCGCCTTCAAATACAGCATCCAGCCAGGTATCTACTATATCCATTGCCAGCTCCGGCTCTGTTGTCCTGCCGCCGAGGGCCAGCACATTGGCGTTGTTATGTTCTTTGGCAAGGCGGGCCATTTCAGTCGAAGTACACAGGGCGCACCTTATGCCTCTGATCTTGTTGGCCGCTATGGAGATCCCTATGCCTGTACCGCATATTACGATTCCCAGATCTGCTCTGCCTTCTGTCACGGCTTTGCCGCATTTTTGACCGTAGATGGGATAATCTACCGATTCCTCTGAGTCTGTCCCCAGATCGATCACGGTCAGCCCCCTGGCCAAAAGGTGCTCTTCGATCTGTCCTTTCAGGCTGAACCCGCCGTGGTCGCTGGCTATGGCTATCTTCATGGTCATCCTCCCTTATTCCACTTCTCTTATATTATATCCGGCCGATTTGAACATCCTGTTCATCAGCGCAAAACCTATGCCGTCCTCTTTGACGGCCGCTGCCAGTATGACATCTACGCCGCTCTTGTCAAACCCCCTGAGCTGGGCGAAAAAGTCATGCGCGGCTTCTTTCTGATCGTCTCCATACATGATGATCCCCACCTTCTGGCCGCACTCCATACGGTACATTTTTTCTTCGGCCATGGCAAGGCGGACCTTTTGAGGGTCACCTCTGAAGATTATCATCTCGGCCTTTGGCGCATAATGCTTGTATTTCATACCCGGCGCCTTGGGCTTATAGTCACTGCCGGTTTCCAGCAGTCCACCGTCTTTTGCAATATCAGGCCTGACAAGTATGGCCGGGTCTATTTCCACCGGTTTTCCCAAAGCGTCTGAAAGCTGCCGGACAGTGACTGCGCCTGGCCGCAATATGGCAGGGGTCTGGCCCGTCATGTCGACTACAGTTGACTCTATCCCCACCTGGCAAGGCACATCCTCTATTATCGCATCGATCCTACCGTGAAGGTCATCGTCCACATGGGAAGCCCTTGTCGGGCTTGGATGGCCTGAGAGGTTTGCACTGGGTCCGGCCAGCGGTGTGCCGGCTTCTGCTATGAGCCTTAATGTTGCATCATTTTTCGGCATCCTGACCGCCACCGTATCAAGGCCGCCCGTTGTAACCCTTGGTACTTCGGGCCTTGCCGGCACCACCATGGTCAATGGTCCGGGCCAGAAAACCTCCATGAGTTTTTTCATATCTCCGGTCACCTCAAAGGTAAGCTGTAGGATCTGCTCCGGTCCGGCTATATGAACGATCATGGGATTGTCGCTTGGCCTTCCTTTGGCTTTGTATACCTTTGAAACGGCCTCGCTGTTCATGGCATCTGCGCCCAGTCCGTATACAGTCTCTGTCGGAAAAGCCACAAGACCCCCCGCTTTGATGATCCGGGCCGCTTCTTCTATATCTGGTTTTGTCGTACCTAAAAGTTTTGTCTCCATATATGCCTCTCTGCCGCCTCCTCCGGCGGCCATGCTGCCGGCTTTCTCAGAAATTCTTCATCTTTTCGGCCTGATCGCTGGTTATCAGTCCGTCAATTATCTCGTCTATTTCTCCGTCAAGAAAACTGTCCAGCTTGTATATAGTCATCCCGATGCGGTGATCGGTAACTCTGCCCTGAGGGAAATTATATGTCCTTATCCTCTCGCTCCTGTCGCCCGAACCAACCTGGCTTCTCCTTTCTGCGGAGATCTCGTCATTCTGTTCTTTGAGCTTCATGTCGTAAAGCCTGGAGCGGAGGACTTTAAATGCCTTTTCCTTGTTCTTGATCTGAGACTTCTCGTCCTGGCAGGTCACTACCAGCCCTGTCGGGATATGAGTGAGCCTTACTGCCGAGTCAGTGGTGTTTACACACTGTCCGCCGTTTCCCGATGACCTGTAAACATCAACTCGCACATCGTTGGGGTCGATATGGACTTCCACATCGTCCACCTCAGGAAGCACGGCCACTGTGGCAGCCGAAGTGTGTATCCTGCCGGAGCTTTCTGTTTCAGGGACTCTCTGTACCCTGTGGGTGCCGCTTTCATATTTGAGCCTTGAATAAGCTCCTTTTCCCTTTATAAGCACGCTGGCTTCTTTTATACCGCCTATGCCTGTGTCATTGGCATCCATTATCTCGGCTTTCCAGCCGCGCCTTTCAGTATATCTGAGGTACATGCGCAGCAGATCCTGAGCAAACAGGGCAGCTTCTTCTCCGCCTGTTCCTGCTCTGATCTCAAGTATCACATTCTTATCATCGTTGGGATCCTTTGGCAGCAGCAGGACTTTAAGGTCGTTTTCCATCTCAGGTATCTTGTCCTCCAGGTCGGCCAGTTCCATTTTGGCCAGCTCTTTCAGTTCCTCATCGCCTGAATCCAACATTTCCTTTGCCTCTGCCACGCTTTCTTTGGTCTTTTTGTATTCCTTATATTTGTTTACGATGGGTTCCATCTCGCCCATCTCTTTGATGTATTTCTGCCATCTGGGCTGATCGTTTATGACATCGGGGTCGGCGACTTTCATGGCCAGCTCCTCATATTTATCTGATATAAAGTCTAATTTATCAAACATACGGATCTCCTTATATCCAAAATTTTTACCTATATCTAAACGATTATTATATCACTGATTGCTTCGTTTGAAAAGCTTTGAGCTGTTTTTTCGCAAAATAAAACCGGAAGCAAGTTCCGGTTTGTCGTCTGATTATCAGTCAATGTGATACTTGTTCTTGAACTTCTCAACACGGCCGCCTCTGTTGACAAATTTCTGCTGGCCTGTGAAGAACGGATGACATGCTGAGCATACATCAAGTCTGAGTTCTTCTTTTGTTGATCTTGTCATGAAAGTGTTGCCACATGCGCAAGTTACTTTACATTCCTTATAATCAGGATGGATTCCTTCCTTCATGCTTGTTACCTTCTTTCTTACTCTGTAGATATATCTTATTTTCTGCACTGCTCCGATACTGCAGCCCTTATACTATATCACGGCTAACTGTTGAAATCAAGTGATTTTTGCTAATTTGGGAGGATTTTATCCGATTTTATCCGACAATGTTCAAACCGTTGAAAATCTATGTGTTTCCTGGATCCGGCGTTCCCCTTTTTTCATTTCCTGGGATATGCCAGTTCAATGCAAAGCCCGTATACCATCCTGTAGGCTTCTTCAGATATGTTCCCTGCAACACGATCTGCCAGCACCTGCCTGTAAATATCCTGCAGCTCCTGGCAATCCCCTTTTTCTCTTCCTATCCTAAGGACTTCTTCGTAATAATATCTTTCTTTGCCTGTAAGACCATCAAACATATTCATACTCATTTTTTGCAGCCCATATGAGAGCCTTTTCCTCCATTTCCTTGACAAATTTTAATTTGCCGTCGCAGTATCCTTCAATATCATATGGGTATCGCTCTGCAAGGCAGATCTTGAGGCGGGCATATCGTTCAGCTTCCTCACAGTGACAGCGGAGATAGTCGCGAAACGCCAGGTGCCGCCCTATGTTATATCTGTCCTCCTGCCGGAATATATGCACCTGATGTGTCCTTTCACATCCGCCTTTGCGGAGATATCTTCGGCCTGCCATCCCGAATTCTCCCATGTATTCATATCCGGCTTTTTCAAACTCTCCGGCTGCCGCATCGACCGCCTCAAGTTCAAATACCACAGGCATGATATCAATGACAGGCTTGGCCGCAAGACCCGGGACCGAAGTGCTGCCTATATGATATATGGCCGCACAGTTTGGTCCGAGTATCTGCCTGATCCTCATGGACTCTGTCTCAAACATCCAAGGCCAGTTGATGTCATATGGCACTATTTTTATGTGCTGTGTCATAACATGCTGCTCCTTATGAGTTTTTTCGTATGCTCATAGTATTCAATATATATTGAACTTCCCGGCGATCCGGCATCATCCTCAAATCCGGAATAATCATCTGCCGAAATCTCCACCCTTATGGTTTCTCCTGAAGCCGTACGGCCACAAAGGTAATAATGTCTTGAAAACAGGCCCGTATGTCCCTGTGTCCTTTCGGTCCTGGTCTGATAGAGCACCGCTTCTTTTGGCCCTGAGATCATATCGCAGACAGGCATGGCGGAAAGCCACAGGATAACTGCAGCAAATATGGTCATTACCGCTATCTTGACAGCTTTGGCTTTGGGCTTCCCGTTATGTCTTATGCGCACGAGCAGGTAAAGCCACATAAAAACCATTATCATGACTCCGGCAATATCATTGGCAAGAGCTGCGCTTCCCGAAGGCGGGGTTATGACCCTTATAAGTATCGCCAGGCAGACAAGAGCCAAAAAGAAAGCGCCCGCTTTTGTCTCTCCGTATCTCGGATATTTTTCACTGTTTCTCTGTCCCGTTTTTGCGGCTCTGGCCGTCTTATGTTCCCCTGCCCGGCTGCGGCCCGGCGCTGTAGCCTCTATGTCTCTGTCGTTGCCGGTTCCTGCGCCGCTGTTCCTTTCTTTCCCGTCATATTCCGGACATATATGTCCGGCCGCAATGCCGGCCGCCTCCTCCAATGCATCCATATATGTCAGCACACGATGGATATTATATTTCATAGAGTCAAATCGATATCTCGTATGGTCCTTATCATCATAAGTCACAAGGCCGATAAGCTCTTTTCCCAGATATATCCGGCATGGCGCCACCGGACCATATCCGTATTCGCACATCAGCAGATCCTGTTTGCGGCACTTTGGGCAGAAAGTTATGACATTTGGAAAGTTTTCGTATTGGTACTCTGTGCCGCAGAATCGGCACTTTCTTGTCATGGTCATGGCAGATCCCCTTTTCATCTGGTCAGGTATTTATAAACAGGCATCCTGCGTTTTCCGGCTGCCTTGATGATAAACCTGTATGCCGAAAAATCAGCATTGCCTGGCACGGTCTGTTTTATTTATTATATCATACCATTGCGTATATCGCCATATCATATCAGTCCATATGGCAGCATGGCAGGCGGTCCTGCCGAGCATGCTGCCGGAGGATATGACGGGACAAAATATTTGAGATAACAGGCCATATATGATAAAATATCCTCAGATGTTAAGATCACGGGCGCAGTTGCAAGCTGCTGACGGTGGAATTTTACCTATCAGTAAGTTATGATCGTTTCGGAGGTGATATCATCGTGGATATTGGAAACATCATATATACCAAAAGAAAAGAAAAAGGCCTTTCTCAGGAACAGCTGGCCGAAGCCATCGGCGTTGCCCGGCAGACTGTAAGCAAATGGGAGACCTCGGAAACATTGCCAGATGTGGAAAGCTTGCAAAAGCTGGCAATTTTTTTGGGCTTTTCCGTGGATAAGGCCCTGGGGATAGATACCGGCCTCATCGAAGAAGATGATGACGACGACAAGACCGTCTGGCTTATGATCGGCGGTTTTGCAATAGGCACTGTCCTTGGCATAGCTTTTGAAAAATACATATTGGGGCTGGCCTTCGCAATAGTTGGCCAGGGCCTGGGGCTCATCCTGAAAGCGTTCGATAAAAAAAGTTAGCAGGAGGTGGATCAGATGACCCTTGAGATAGTGCCGGCATATGACCGGAAGGAAGAAATAAAAGAACTGTTTGCCGAATATACTGACATGCTGGTAAAGACAGACCCGGTATTTGCAAAATATTTAGCGATACAGGGATATGATGATGAACTTAAAGATCTGGAAAAGAAATACGGCATGCCTGACGGCAGGCTTTATCTTGCCATATGGGAAGGAAAACCGGCAGGCTGTATCGCCTTGCGCAGGCTGACCGGAGAAAACTGCGAGATGAAGCGGCTGTATGTGCGTCCTGCTTTTCAGGGACATGGTATCGGCCGCGCCCTGGCTGAAAAGATCATCGAAGAAGCCAAAAATGCAGGCTACTCCCACATGTTCCTGGATACGGTACCGGTACTGGCCGATGCTGTCAGGCTTTACAGGAAAATGGGTTTCTACGAGACGGAGTGCTACAACGACAGTCCTGTGGAGACCACACTTTTTATGGAATACGACCTGTAGGCCCTCAGCCTGGCACCTGCCTGCAAAATACATATTACCTCAAGGAGAAGTACATGATATATTTAGGATGCCATCTGACATCAGCCAAGGGATTTGAAAATATGGCAAAAGAAGCCATTTCAATAAATGCTGATACCTTGCAGTTTTTCACCAGAAATCCCAGAGGAGGCAAAGCCAAAGCCATCGACGAAAACGATGCTGCCCGTTACCGCAGTCTCGCCGCAAAACATAACTTCGGCAAAGTTATTGCCCATGCGCCCTACACGCTCAATCCCTGTTCCAAAGACTCCAAAGTCAGGGAATTTGCCCATATGGCCATGTCCGATGATCTCTTGCGCATGGAGTATGTCCCCGGCAATTACTACAACTTTCATCCCGGAAGCCATGTGGGACAGGGTACCGAAAAAGGCATAGAGCTCATAAGCGACCTGCTCAATCAGATACTCCGGCCTGAACAGTCTACCATCGTGCTCCTTGAGACCATGGCAGGAAAAGGCAGCGAAATAGGCGGACGCTTTGAAGAACTCCGGGCGATCATAGACTGCGTCCGGTTAAAAGATAAGATAGGCGTTTGTCTCGATACCTGCCATGTACATGATGCCGGTTATGACATTGCCGGCGATATAGACGGCGTCCTGGCAGAATTTGACCGTGTGATCGGTCTTGAGAAGCTCAAAGCGGTCCATTTAAACGACAGCAAGAATCCTCTCGGTGCGGCCAAGGACCGTCATGCAAAGATCGGAGAAGGATATATAGGGCTTGCGGCTTTTGGCCGTATCATCTGCCATCCCAAGCTGCAGGGCCTTCCTTTCGTGCTGGAGACTCCCCAGGAAGATCTGTCCGGATACGGACATGAGATAGAACTGCTCAGATCCCTGGCATCTGGCGCCTGATAGGGTCTCTCCCTGTCCGCATGACAATTTCACAGCCAGTAAGGTTTTTACCTCCCATATACCATATGCTCAACATGCCCGGCTCGCAGAGCCGGCAATATTTCATAGATAAAAAGGAGTATAATATGAAAGACCAAGAAGACATCCTCGTCATCAATCCGGGTTCTACGACGACCAAGATCGCCATCTTCAGATCTTGTGAAAAAGGATCCGGCATGCAGGAGACAGACGGGCATACCTCCGCCTCCCAAGAGCAGAACACCAGCCAGCTGGAACAATTATTCGAGGAGACCATAACCCACGATCCCGAACAGATCAAAGCCATGGGCGGTATCTTCAACCAGCTTGAATTCCGCGAAAAGCTCATCAGAGACACTGTAGCCGGCAAAGGCTACGACCTTGGCGGGATTTCTGCTGCCGTAGGCAGAGGCGGTATGATAATCGGCCTGCATGGAGGCGGATATATAGTTACTCCGGAACTTTGCAGCGCCATGAAAGATCCTGCCAATCCTCCTCACGCTTCAAGCCTCGGAGCGCAGCTGGCTTATGACATAGCCACCCCTCTCGGAGTGCCGTCATATATATATGATTCCACAATGGGCTGCGAACTGAAAGAAATAGCCAAGATCAGCGGCCTTGCGGGCATAGAAAGGTATGGATGCTGCCATGTGCTCAATTCCAGGGCCCAAGCCATGAGATATGCAAGATCCATAGGCAGAGAATACAAGGATATGAACTTCATCGTCGCCCACATGGGAGGAGGCATAACCGTCAGCGCCCACGAAAAAGGCCAGATAACAGACGACAGTTCCTATGACGCCGGCCCGATGAGCCCTGAGAGGACAGGCGGCATACCGCTTATCCTCTGGACCAAACTTTGCTTTTCAGGCAAATATACAGAGGAACAAGTTGAAAAGCTCATAAGCGGACAGGGCGGCCTTGTATCATATCTGGGCGTTACAGACTGCCGTCAGGTAGAGGATATGATCAAAAACGGCGATGAAAAAGCTGCCCTCGTCTATGAAGCAATGGCATATCAGGTAGCAAAGGCCATCGGAGAAATGTCTGTAGCCCTCAAAGGCAAAGTAGACGCCATAATCCTCACCGGCGGAGTTGCTCACTCCAGAAGTTTTACCGACATGATAAAAGAGTATGCCGGACATCTTGGCCCTGTGGTCGTAATGGCCGGCGAAAAAGAAATGGAAGCTCTGGCCGAAGGCGCCTACAGGATACTCAAAGGAGAAGAAAAAGGAAGGATCTACTGATGAAGCTTTTGTTCGTAAACGCATGCATACGGGGAGAACAGTCAAGGACCCTGGAGCTATGCCGCGATTACCTGAATAAATTCAAAGAAGCAAAAAAAGATGAGGACTGGGTCATAGAAGAACTGGATCTGGGCCATATGGACATAAAACCCCTTGATGCCCAAAGCCTGGCACAGCGTGACGCATATATGAAAGCCGGCCGCATAGACGCACCAATGCTTTCTCTGGCAAGACAGATCATCGGAGCAGATCAGATACTTATCGGAGCTTCTTACTGGGATCTCTCTTTTCCTGCAAAGCTGAAAATATATCTTGAACAGTGTTCCGTTACGGGCCTGACTTTCATATACAGCCCGGAGGGGATACCTCAAGGCCAGTGTCACGCCAAACACCTTACATATATCACAACATCAGGCAGCGCCATAGGAGAATTTAACTTCGGGTATGACTATGTCAAGGGTATCTGCTCTCTTTTCGGCATTGGAAAAACCTTCTTTGTATCAGCAGAAGAACTGGACATAATCGGAAAAGATGTGCCGGCTATCATGGCTCGCACAAAGGATAAAATTACCGGCATCATAAAAGAAATATAAGCCGCATATACCTCTTTTCCGGGACTCATAATAACCCTATGAGCGAAAGGATTTTTGAAGGGATAGTATTTGTTTTGGGCGGTTGCGCCTACGGGCTCCTGGAGATCTTATTCAGGGGATATACACACTGGACCATGGTGATAACAGGAGGCGCCTGCATACTTACCATGTATCATATACAAGGGGTGCTCATGGATCTGCCGCTGATAGCAGCAGCTACTGCCGGCGCCCTGATAGTTACAGCGTACGAATTTACGGTGGGGCTGATCGTCAATGTCAAACTCGGCTGGGGCATATGGGATTATTCTTCCATACCCTTTAACATATTGGGCCAGATCTGCCCGATCTACACAATGGTGTGGTTTTTGCTCTGCCTGATATTTATAGGCACGATCAAATTATTGACATAAAGGAGAAAAGATGAGCGTTGATTACAAATCTCTGCAAAACGGCAGCGACATAAGAGGAGTGGCATTGGCCACCGAAGGGTCTCCGGTAACCCTGGGAGAAGAAGAAACCAAAAGACTGACGGCAGCTTTCGGCAAATGGCTTTCCGAAAAGACCGGAAAACCCGTCAGCCGGCTGACCATAGCCGTCGGCCACGACAGCCGCATAACAGCAGAAAAGCTCAAGACTGCCGTCTGCCAGAGCTTGTCGGCATCCGGCGTCCTTGTATACGACTGCGGGCTTTCTTCCACCCCGGCCATGTTCATGTCCACGATCTTTGAGGATTTCAAATGTGACGGCGCTGTAATGATAACAGCCAGCCATCTTCCTTACAACAGGAACGGCTTTAAATATTTCAGCAAAAACGGCGGTCTTAACAAAGAGGACATAGCAAAGATCATAAAAACTGCCGAAGGATACGGTCATGACATGCCATGCAGCGGATCCCGGCCATGCAGCAAGCCCGGATCTGTCGTAAAAAAAGACCTGCTCTCTACATACTCAGCACATATGAGAAAGATGATAATCAAACAGGTGGCAGGCGGGGCTGACCGCCAAAGACCGCTGGCAGGACTCAAGATAGTAGTTGATGCAGGAAACGGAGCCGGAGGATTCTATGCCCGCGACATACTCGCCCCTCTCGGAGCTGATATCAGTGGCAGCCGGTTCCTTGAACCGGATGGCATGTTCCCCGGTCATGAACCAAATCCCGAAAACAAAGAAGCCATGGAATCTATCCGACAGGCTGTTATCCAAAACAAAGCCGATCTCGGTCTGATCTTCGACACCGATGTGGACAGGTCATCGGCAGTAGACCAAAATGGCCGTGAGATCAGCCGCAATGCCATAGTGGCCATGGCAGCCGCCCTCATCGCAAAAGAACATCCCGGCACAACGGTGGTCACCGACAGCATAACCAGCGACCAGCTTACCGAATATCTGGAACAGTGCCTGGGCCTTAAACACCTGAGATATAAACGGGGCTACAGAAATGTGATCAACAAAGCCATGGAGCTCAACGAACATGGGATCGACAGCCAGCTTGCCATTGAGACCTCCGGCCATGCGGCATACAAAGAGAATTACTTTCTGGATGACGGGGCTTATCTGGCGACGAAGATAGTCATAAAGCTGGCACAGATGAGGAACGCAGTCCTGGCCGCCGCCGGGCGGGAGCCGTCTGTCAGCGGCAGAGCTTCCGAGTCTGCCGGACAAAAGGCTCCGGGCATAGATGTGCTGCTCTCCAGCCTCAGAGAACCGGCAGAATCTATGGAATACAGATTTTCCATAGAACGAGAGGATTTTTCCGCTTATGCAGATAAAGTCCTGGAATATCTGAGGCAATGGGTTCTAAGCGAGGAAGGACGCAAAGTCTGCGCATCTCTGGCTCAACCAAACTACGAGGGAGTCAGGATCAATTTCCGTCTGCCCGGCAGAGACGGCAGCCATCAGGACGCAGACGGCGACAGGCTCCTTGAGGGATGGTGTCTTTTGCGCAAGTCCCTTCATGACCCCAAAATGCCCCTCAACATTGAGGTCACCAGCGGAAGCTGCCGGCAGATACTTGACATCGTCAGACAGGCGCTGGCCGGATTTGATCTGAAATGAACAAAAAAGGGTTGACAAGGCCCCGCTTTATAATGTATGGTAATTAAAACAGCATTTCAGAGGAAAGGAGAGCCATTATGCAAAGGATTACTTTTGGAGCAATGATGATGGATATGTGCATGGATATGGCCATGTGCAGGATTTCGCGTGTGTTGCTTCAAAACTTATGATCTTTGCAGAGTGAGCTTTTCACATAGATAACAAACGACCATAAGCAGGAAGCAGCGCTTCCTGCTAATTTTTTTATCATCAACAGTCAGAAAGGAAAATCCCATGATCCAGTTAAAGCATTTGAGCAAGGTCTATGACAACGGCAAAACACGGGTGGAAGCCATAAAAGACATAAACCTTACCGTTGAGGACGGAGATATCTTCGGTATCATAGGTCTTTCCGGAGCCGGAAAGAGTACCCTCATACGATGTATCAATTTTCTCGAAAAGCCCACTGAAGGCAGCGTGATATTCGATGGTGTCGATCTGGGCTCCATCAGCCAAAAAGAGCTTTTAAAAAAGCGCCAGTCCATGTCCATGATCTTTCAGAGCTTCAACCTGCTGAGCCAGAGAACCGCTCTGGGTAATGTGTGCTATCCTATGGAAATCGCAGGCCGCTCAAGGCAGGAAGCAAAACAGCGTGCCCAGCAGCTTTTGGAGCTGGTCGGTCTGGGAGACAAAAAAGAATCTTTCCCTGTACAGCTTTCCGGAGGCCAGCAGCAAAGGGTAGCCATCGCAAGAGCTCTTGCCACCGACCCAAAAGTCCTGCTGTGCGACGAAGCGACCAGCGCGCTGGATCCCAACACCACCGCCTCCATATTAAGTCTCCTCAAAGAAATCAACCGGACCATGGGAGTTACCATAATAGTCATAACACATGAAATGCGTGTTATCGAGCAGATATGCAACAAGGTGGCGGTCATAGACAGTAGCCGTATAGTTGAAGAAGGCCCGGTCACTGAGGTGTTTACATCTCCCAGATCACAGATAGCCAAGCAGCTTATCCTGCCAAAGAACGAGGGCGTGCCTCAGGCCGTAGGATACAGATGTCTGAGGCTTGTGTTCGATGGCACATCGGCCTTTGAGCCGATCATTTCCGGGCTCAGCAGGAACTGCGGCACTGATGTGAACATCCTTGGAGCCAACACCAAGAACATCGACGGCGTGGCTTACGGCCAGATGCTCATACAGCTCCCGGAAGACGCTGCCGCGACTGCAAAGATCAAGGATTACCTGGATCAGAAAAATGTCAAGTACAAGGAGGAAGGTTTAAATGTTGAGTAGTCAGATGATAGGACTTTTGGGTGTTTCCATCTGGGAAACCATATACATGGTCATCATTTCCACCGTGCTGGCCTATGCCATCGGCCTTCCCATAGGCGTTGTACTGAACATCACCAGCAAAGACGGTATCTGTCCCAACAGAGCAGTCAACTCAGTGCTGGGCGTCATAGTTAATGTTTTCCGTTCCATCCCCTTCCTTATCCTGCTCATATGGATGCTCCCTGTGACCCAGGCCATTGTCGGGACCATGGTGGGTCCTACCTCGGTCATCGTACCTCTGGTAGTGTCTGCCGCCCCTTTTGTAGGCAGGATGGTTGAATCGTCCCTCAATGAAATAGACAAAGGTGTAGTTGAGGCTGCCCAGTCCATGGGTTCCAGCTCATGGCAGATCATATACAAGGTGCTCATCCCAGAATCCAAGCCGTCTCTCATCATCGGAGCAGCCATATCGGTGACCACCATCCTGGGATATTCTGCCATGGCGGGCATCGTCGGCGGCGGCGGTCTTGGAGCCGTGGCAATGAACTACGGACTTTACAGATACGATGACCAGATAATGTTCATAACCATAGTCATAATCGTTGTGATCGTCCAGATCTTCCAGGAGATCGGCATGATGACGGCGAAAAAATTGGATAAAAGATTAAAATAAAGGAGAGAACAGCAATGAAAAAGAAAAGCGCACGCATACTTGCCCTGACGCTGGCCCTCACTTCTGCCCTTGCCCTGACCGGGTGCGGAACCGAAGCCGGCGCAGATGACACAACCATCAGAGTAGGAGCTTCCCCTGCCCCTCACGCCGAAGTCCTCGAAGTTATCGCCGATAACCTCGAAGAAGAAGGCTACACTCTGGAAATCGTTGAGTACAACGATTACATCCTGCCAAACACAGGCGTTTCCGAAGGCGATCTGGACGCCAACTATTTCCAGCACATCAGCTATCTGAACAATTATAACGAGGAAAACGGTACTGACCTTGTCAGCGCCGGGTCCATCCACTATGAACCTTTCGCTCTTTATGCAGGAAAGACCGCATCCATCGACGCCCTTACCAGCGGAGCGCAGATCGCAGTCCCTAACGACGGCACCAACGAAGGACGCGCCCTCAAGCTGCTGGAAGCCGAAGGCCTTATAACCCTTGACCCTGACGCAGGCTTTCTGGCCACCAAGCTGGACATCGTGGAAAATCCTCTTAACCTTGACATCGTAGAAATGGAAGCCGCCCAGCTTCCGAGAGTCCTTACTGATGTGGACATGGCAGTTATAAACGGCAACTACGCCATCGACGCTGGGCTGAACATCGCCGACGCCCTGGCCATCGAGTCCGCCGAGGGCGAGGCCGCCACCGCCTACGCCAACGTCCTCACCGTGAAGGAGGGCCACGAGAACGACGAGGGCATCCAGGCCCTCCTGGCCGCCCTGGAGAGCGACGAGGTCCGCGCCTTCATCGAGGAGACCTACGCCGGCGCCGTGGTGCCCCTGTTCTGATCCACCGCGGATTGGTTTGCAATATGCCTGTCACAAAATAGAACCTGAGAAAACTTACGCCCAAAAGAGAGCTGCTGAAAATCTCTACTCCGGAGATTTTCAGCAGCTTTTTTAGGGCGATTTTTGTTTGGGCCGAAAAACGGAATTTTATGACAGGTCCTTCTCCTCCTCGTCCTCCATCAGGTCCCCGTACCGCGCCTCGCAGGCCTCCTGAGCGGCGGTCAGCGCCCGGATGGCCTCCTCGCAGGCCTGGAACATGGTCAGGTATAATTCTTTGTAGTCAGACATAGCAATCACCTCTCTGCACACAATAGGACATATAGTCCAATTTGTCAATAGGACGATTTGTCCTTTGCTATAGTGGATCCGGTGATGGATATGAACCTAAGAATTCGGGACCTCCGGGAGGATGCGGACCTGACCCAAAAGGAGGTCGCGGACCATCTGCACTGCGACCAATCCCTCTACTCAAAGTATGAGCGGGGCGAGCGGATGCTTCCGCTAGACCTTGCTATAGAACTGGCGAAGTTTTACCATGTATCCCTGGACTATCTGGTAGGATTGAAAAAGGAGCGCTAAAACCGGCGGCGGGCTTGGGCCCGCCGCCGTCTTTGCAGAAAGATTTTATATCATAGAAAATTCCTATAAATAAAGCTTAATTTATCAGAAAAATTGATTTTCCTTTTTTCCCGGTTGGCGGTATGCTCATATCGAAAGACCGCCAAAGGCACAAATACATTGATATATAAAACTTTTACATAGACAGGAGATACTGTAATGGCACAGGAGATCCAATTCTGTAAGGGCGGCGGGTGCACCGCCAAGCTGGGCCCCGGCGTCCTCAGCCGGGTGCTGAGCCTGCTGCCCCGGGGCCCGGAGGACAAAAATCTGCTCATCGGCTACGACAGCAAGGACGACGCCGCCGTGTACAAGGTGTCCGACGACATCGCCATCGTCCAGACCCTGGACTTCTTCCCACCCATGGTGGAGGACCCCTACACCTTCGGCCAGATCGCGGCCACCAACGCCCTCAGCGACATCTACGCCATGGGCGGTCAGGTAAAGACCGCCCTGAACATCGTCTGCTTCCCGGAGGCCATGGACCTGAACATCCTGGGGAAGATTATGCAGGGCGGCGCGGAGAAGGTCATCGAGGCCGGGGGCATCCTGGCGGGGGGCCACTCCATCGCCGACAGCGACGTGAAGTACGGCCTGTCCGTCATGGGCGTTGTCCATCCGGACCGGATCTACGCCAACAACCGGGGCCGCCCCGGCGACGCCCTGATCCTGACCAAGCGGCTGGGGGTGGGCATCGTCTGCACCGCCGACCGGGTGAAGGAGGCCAGCCCGGAGGCCATGGACGCGGCGGTCCAGTCCATGACCACCCTGAACAAGTACGCCGCGGAGCGGTCCTGGCGCTACGATGTCCACGCCTGCACCGACGTCACCGGCTTCAGCTTCCTGGGCCACCTCCACGAGATGCTGGACGGGAAGCTGTCCTGCCATGTCCACGCCCAGCGGGTGCCGGTGATCCCCCAGGCCCTGGACTACGCCGACGAGTTCCTGCTCACCGCCGCTGGCCAGCGCAACCGCAACCACACCGGCCCCTTTGTGAAGTTCGACGGCGTGCCCTTCGCCATGGAGGAGGTCCTCTTCGACCCCCAGACCTCCGGCGGGCTGCTCATTGCCCTGCCCGGGGACCAGGCCGCCGCCCTGCGGGCGGAGCTGCGGGAGCTGGGCCTGCCGGCGGAGATCGTGGGCGAGCTCACGGAGCGGGGTGAGACGGAGATCCTGGTAACAAACGACTGACATTCGAAAATTATTCACGAGGAGGATATCGACAATGATCACTGTGAACGCTATGGGCGACGCCTGCCCCATTCCTGTTGTCAAGACCAAGAACGCCATCCGCGAGCTGGGTGAGGCCGGCGGCGTGGTGGAGACCCTGGTGGACAACGAGATCGCCGTCCAGAACCTGACCAAGATGGCCAACCAGAAGGGCTACGGCGTGAAGTCCGAGAAGCTGGCGGTAAACCAGTTCAAGGTCACCATGACCGTGGGCGAGGGCGCGGAGGCCCCCGCCGTCAACGAGGCGGAGGAGTGTCTGGTGGTCCCCGGCGGCAAGAAGAAAACCGTTGTGGTGGCCATCTCCTCCGATAAGATGGGAGAGGGCAGCGACGAGCTGGGCCACATCCTGATGAAGAGCTTCCTTTACGCCCTGGGCCAGCAGGACGAGCTGCCCGACGCCATCATTTTCTACAACGGCGGCGCCCACGTCACTTGTCAGGAGTCCCCCGCCCTGGAGGACCTGAAGAGCATGGAGGCCCAGGGGGTGGAGATCACCACCTGCGGTACCTGCCTGGACCACTACGGCCTGCGGGACCAGCTGAAGGTGGGGTCCGTGTCCAACATGTACGCCATTGTGGAGCGGCTGACCGGGGCTGACCTGGTCATCAAGCCCTGAGACCGCCATGCGGCAGAAGCAGCCCGCCCTGGTGGTGACCTTCTCCACCACATCGGAGGCCATGGCGGCGGAGAAGTACAGCGGGGAGCAGGGGCTCCCCGGTCGGCTGATCCCGGTGCCCCGGGAGATCACCGCCGGCTGCGGCCTGGCCTGGAAGGCCCCGCCGGAGGCGGAGGAGGAGCTGCTCGCCGCCTGGCGCGGCGGGGGGCTTACCTGGTCGGAGGCTCGGATTTTGGACCTCTGAATTATTTGTGGGGCCTTCGGCCCCACGCCCCGTTTCGCTTCGCCTGTGCCAGCGAATGGCACCGATGGGCCCAGATTCGCCCATCGC
>UQOC01000034.1 GCA_900542565.1 uncultured Eubacteriales bacterium
GTTGCGTGGATTGTGTTGAACTCGCCGCGCCTCGCATGAGGCGCGTGAGTAGAAAAAAACGAATTGTTGTTGCGTGGATTGTGTTGAACTCGCCGCGCCTCGCATGAGGCGCGTGAGTAGAAAAAAACGAATTGTTGTTGCGTGGATTGTGTTGAACTCGCCGCGCCTCGCATGAGGCGCGTGAGTAGAAATTTTATTGACGAGAGCCATTTCTATAAAAACTTGTATCGCACCTCGCGGAGGCGAGTGAGCAGAAACTGTCCCACTCTGGAAAGAACGGCAGTATGGGTCTAGCCGTACCTGGCATGAACTATATAAGCAAAAAATCATGGTAGGAAAGTAATGTTTATTGTTGCAAATTTTTGAAGCAAAAGATGAGAATTAATTTTTAATTTGTTTTTTATCTAAAATATATATTATAAAATACTATATATTGCAAAATATAATGCTTAACTAAAAAATGACATATGTGACGCACGACATTTTAGATAGGATACGATCATCATTGATCATGTATCCCTTTATTAAAAATGCTGGTTTCTATCTGATCTTTCAGCGACAGATTATCCTCGTACACGGCTGTATCATGCAAAAGCAATTGTTTGTCCTATTAGGATGATGCTTGCAGCTGGTGTCCATTATAGGCGATTTCCTGCATTAGACATTGAAATCATCCTCCCCCACCCCTGTCCACTTGTCTCCTCAGGGCGGGCATGATATAATAACAAACGGCAGATCTGTCTCATGCCCGATCTTATATCACATGCGAGGTGACAATATTGCTGGATTTTCTACGAGAAGAAAACATCGATCCTAAGATTATAGATGAAATCATGGCTTTCCGGGAAAGATACGGGCCGCAGAGCGAATGCCTGGGCCAATGTTCCAAAGACAGCTTGCAGGCTGCCTACCGGGACAATTCAAAAGATATATATTATGGCAAAGAAGTGTGGGAACAGGCAGCCAGAGCGCTGCTGTGCGGCAAAAGTCTCCTTCTCGTGGGCGACAAGGCGACAGGAAAGAACATGCTGGCCGAAAACCTTGCCCATGCGTTTGGCCGTCCTCTGTGGAATGTATCATTCCACATAAACATGGACGCTTCATACATGATAGGAACAGATACTTTCAGGGACGGTCAGGTCACATTCCGGCCAGGGCCGGTATATGAAAGCGCTTTAAAGGGAGGTTTCTGCGTTCTTGATGAGATCAACATGGCGCGGAATGAGGCGCTGGCAGTGCTTCATTCTGCCCTGGATTTCAGGCGGGTCATCAATGTTCCGGGCTATGACAGCATATGTGTCCATCCGGCGGCAAGGTTCATAGCCACCATGAATTACGGCTATGCAGGCACCAGGGAGCTTAACGAGGCACTGACATCAAGATTCATGGTGATCCATATGCCGCAGATTTCAGCAGAAAATCTGGAAAAACTCATCAGGCGTGGATTTCCGACGATGAAAAAGACATATGTCAGCCAATTTGCCGGGCTGTTCAACGATATAGAGAAAAAATGCGAAAGCGGTGAGCTGAGCAGCCGGGTATTGGACCTGAGAGGAATGCTGGATGCCATAAGCCTGATGGAAAGCGGTCTTACGCCGGTGGCTGCCTTGGACATGGGGATGACCAATAAAACCTTTGATCCTTACGAACAGACGCTGGTCAGGGATGTGATCGCAGCCAGGATACCAGCCGGGACATCAGCCGGAGAAATATTTGCGGGATAAGAAGATGACGGACAGAGACAGACAGGCGGCAAGCCACAAACGCGGGCTGAACATGATATGGACTGCGGCGGAAAAATATGACTTTCAGCCAGAATTTACTGCATTCAGATCTGACGGTTCACCGGACCTGTATATGAACTCTATGATCGGATATGTACGGAAATGGTATGACCATGAGATCCTGGAACGGTTATTTTCTGATGCCAAAAAAGGCATGTTTACAGATACATACGAGGGTATCATCTGGTTTGCTCTGGAAAATTGCGCTTACCTGAAAGAAGTATGCGTCCGTCCGGCTCTGGCAGAGCTGAGGCGGCAGCACGCCCGGGACTTTTTCCTGGAGGAAGGAGGCAGATCCAGGCAGCAGTGGATGGTCGCCAACAGCATCATCTACGATTTGGAATCTGCCAAATGGCGTCAGGTGCTGGGTAAACCGCCGGGACTTGTGAACCCGTGGGAGAAAAAACTCTTTCAGGAACTGATGTATCCCGAAACGATCACATCTCAGGAAATTTATGAAAGGACGACAGATATTTTCCGCAGATATTTCGGCTTTCGTGGCCATCATCGTCTGACAGGCATATTTGACGAGATCAGGGAAAAAATACTTGGACCTTTTCTCAGGCGGGGACCTGTACGCATGGTCAGGACGGATGAGCTGATAATTGCGCATAAAACAGCAGATGGCACAAAACTGCATCTCAGCGGCGGCAGACGGAGCCCTGCCGGGACGCCGGAAGGCAGGGGCGATCAGCAATATATCCGAAACTGTTTTGGACTTCCCATGTTTTCTGAGGAAGAATCGCTGCACATCGACAGGGCTTTGTGCAGCGGCCCTCATCGTGGATGCCATATATATCTGACGGACGGGATCAGCGCAGATCGATCAGGGAAAACTCCAAAAGATGCCACGGTGCGGAAATTTCTTTCTGATGCGGCTATCCAGAGACAAAAGAACGAAAGTTACCTTATGGATCACAGGAATATTTGCAGGAACGGCATAAACCGCCTTGCACAGCAGATACGCAATGCCATGCTGGTATATCTTCAGCCGCTCAGCATACCCAGCCGTTCAGGCAGGCTTTTTCCGCAGGAGATCTGGAAAGCCATACGGTTAGATGATAACCGGATCTTTACTCAAATGACCGAAGAACAGCAGCCGGATTTTTCTGTAGATCTCATGCTGGATGCTTCGGCTTCCAGACTGGACAGCCAGCAGATCATAGCCATGCAGGGGTATATGATCGCAGAAAGCCTGAGAAAATGCGGGATTCCTGCCCAGGTATATTCTTTTTTGAGCATAAGGGGCTATACGGTCATGCACCGGTTTTTCGGATATGATGACAAGGAAAAAGAAAAGAAGCTCCTGGATTACTGTGCCGCAGGATGGAATCGGGACGGCCTTGCTTTCAGAGGCGCAGGATATCTTATGAACAGCTCTCCGGCCAAAAACAAGATCCTCATCGTGCTTACCGACGCCAGTCCAAATGACGACCGTAAAGTACCGGCAGACCTTTCTGAAGGCAGGGTGATAAACCGTGAATATTCGGGTGTGACAGGAATAGAAGACACAGCCGGAGAGGTTAGGGCTCTCCGAAAGGCGGGGGTCAAGGTCATCGCCATAATCAACGGGAGATCGCCTGACACCAGGGCAGCGATGAAAATATACCAGAAAGATTTTGTGATGATAAAAAGTCCCGATGAGCTGGCACGGGCCGCAGGAGATTTGATACAGAAGCAGATAATGCAGTTTTATACATAAATTTTATCCCTTTAAAGTAAAAAATACTTGACAACCCCAGGGTTAACTGTTAAACTGGCACCATAAACCAAATAACTAAACCTTTGACGGAGAAGTAAAACTGATTGCAGCCCTCACAGCGAATCCGGGACGGTGGAAGCCGGACAGTCAGCGGATCAGAATAATGGGCTCCGGAGGGCAAGGGGAAAGGTCCGATCAGCCGGCAGCAATTTTGCAGCCGGGCATGAAAAGGCCGAGTATCTGAGACGCGATTCCTGCGTTAGTGGAAAGGAGTGTGATGGCACTCTGCTGAGAGGGTCCTGTCAAAGCAGGATCAAACAAGGTGGTACCGCAGGCTGATGACCTGTCCTTGATTTCAAGGACAGGTTTTTTTGTTCAGTGCGCCGGCCGGCGCGCATTTCCGGCGTTATTATCGGGCAGAGACACTTCAATTAACTAATATTAATTGAAAAGGAGAACAAAAAATGAAAGACAAGAAGAGCATCCCTTACAAAATTTACCTTGAAGAAAACGAAATGCCTACACAGTATTACAATGTACGCGCGGACATGAAAAAGAAACCGGCGCCGCTGCTCGATCCGGGTACGCTTAAACCAATGACCGCAGATGAACTGGATCATGTTTTCTGCGAAGAACTGGTAAAACAGGAACTTGATGATACGACCGCCTACTTCGATATCCCGCAGGAAATACAGGATTTCTACAAGATGTACCGCCCGTCTCCGCTGGTAAGGGCCTATTGCCTTGAGGAAAAACTGGATACTCCTGCCAAGATCTATTATAAGTTTGAGGGTAATAACACCAGCGGGAGCCACAAGCTCAACTCGGCCATCACTCAGGCTTACTATGCAAAACAGCAGGGACTTAAAGGAGTGACAACCGAGACAGGAGCAGGGCAATGGGGAACGGCACTTTCCATGGCTTGTGCTTATCTGGGCCTTGACTGCAAAGTCTATATGGTAAAGGTATCTTATGAACAAAAGCCTTTCCGCAGAGAAGTGATGAGGACATACGGCGCAGAAGTTACTCCGTCGCCATCCGATACCACGCAGATCGGCAGAAGGATCCTTGCAGAACACCCTGGAACGACAGGAAGCCTTGGCTGCGCCATTTCTGAAGCAGTGGAGGCTGCAACTACCAGAGAAGGCTACAGATATGTGCTTGGAAGCGTGCTTTCTCAGGTGCTGCTCCACCAGAGCATTATTGGACTGGAAGCTCAAAAGGCAATGCAAAAGTACGATATAAAGCCAGATCTTATCATCGGCTGTGCCGGCGGCGGTTCCAACCTGGGCGGGCTGATCTCGCCTTTTATGGGAGAAAAGCTCAGAGGAGAGGCCGACTATCAGTTCATCGCCGTTGAACCGGCTTCTTGTCCTAGCCTCACAAGAGGAAAATATGTATATGATTTCTGCGATACCGGCAAAGTCTGCCCGCTGGCAAAGATGTACACCTTGGGAAGCGGGTTCATACCATCGGCGAATCATGCCGGAGGCCTGCGATATCACGGCATGAGCAGCATAGTTTCCGAACTCTATGACCAGGGACTGATCCAGGCGCGCAGCGTGGAACAGACGGAGGTATTTAAAGCCGCTGAATACTTCGCGAGATGCGAAGGCATCCTACCTGCTCCGGAAAGCAGCCATGCCATAAAGGTTGCCATCGACGAGGCGGTCAGGTGCAGGGAAACAGGCGAGGAAAAGACCATACTCTTCGGACTGACAGGAACGGGTTATTTTGACCTCAAAGCATATGAAAGCTATAACAACGGCACCATGACCGACTACATTCCTACTGATGAGGATCTTCAAAAAGGTTTCGAGGGGATACCAAAATTCCCAGGAAATGAGATCTAAAGAGAAATATGACCACGATAAAAGGGCGGAGGATCATCCTCCGCCCCTTTGTATTCAAAATATCAGAGCAGCGCCAGCAGGATGAAGTTAAGCACGAACAGAGCAGTGCAGACCCAGAGGATAGGGTGAACTTCTCTGGCTTTTCCGGTAAATATCTTTATGATGCAGTAGAATATAAAGCCTGCGGCGATACCATATGAAATGCTGTAGCAGAGGGCCATGAAGATTCCCGCAAAGAATGCCGGAACTGCTTCGTTAAAGTCATTCCAGTCTATATCTTTAAATGAGGAAGTCATCATTACACCTACGGCTACCAGTGCGGGAGCCGTTGCTGCAAAAGGAACGGCGCTGACGAAAGTGGCCAGGAATGCCGAAACAGCAAAACATATGGCGACTACTACAGATGTAAGTCCTGTGCGGCCGCCTGCTCCGATACCGGAAGCGCTTTCTACAAAAGTGGTCGTATTGGATGTACCAAACAGAGCCCCTATGGAAGTTGCGGTTGCATCAGCAAACAGCGCCTTGTCCAGTCTTGAATGGAAGCCGGGGCGGGTTTCAAGGTTCTTTTCATCCTCTTCACTGAAGATACCGCTTCTGCGGCCGGTACCGATAAATGTTCCGATAGTATCGAAAGTATCAGAAATACTGAATGAGAATATCGTTATGAGTACAAGCGGGAGCTTGGACATGTCGGTGAACAGGCTTGCAATGCCGCCTTCTTTGAATATCGCCAGGAAAGTTGTCGGCAGAGCCTGACATGCTTCGGTGAAGCTGGTAGTTTCCTGCGGTGAAGTAACACCGAAAGGAATACCGATCAGGGTTGTTGCTATTATAGCGATCAGGATCGCCCCCTTTACTTTCAGTGCCAGCAGGACGATGGTAAGGACCAGGCCGATAAGGAATACCCAAAACTGCGGCTGGTTTAAAGTGGCAAGGGCCGGAACTCCGCTGTCAAAGGTTATGATGCCGACATTCAGGAGTCCTATATACGCTACGAATATCCCTATGCCTCCTCCGATGGCATGCTGCAGGCTGAGCGGGATGGATTTGATAATGTATTTGCGGATCTTGGTAGCAGTGATAAAGATATTGAAAAGACCGCAAATGAATACCATGGACAGAGCCTGCTGCCATGTAAATCCAAGTCCGAAGCATACCGTATAAACAAAGAAAGCGTTCAGACCCATTCCCGGAGCCTGTGCGTACGGAACATTGGCCACAAGACCCATTACAAGTGTTCCGATGATAGAAGCGATGATGGTAGCCAGAAAAACTGCGCCCCATTCCATTCCGGACTGAGAAAGTATTCCCGGATTGACAACAATGATGTAAGACATGGCGAAGAATGTCGTAAGACCGGCCATGACTTCAGTTGAAGCTGTTGTGCCGTGTTCCTTTAGGTGAAAAAACTTGTCCATATGATGATACCTCTTTAATAAGTTATTTTTTTCAAACCCGCATACCCTATCATAGCATACCATAATAAGACAAAATTGTCATTAACCTTTTGCAGCAGAAAAGCAAATTAACCGCCGCTGCAGCACGATCTCACCGAAAGCTTTGCTTTTGTCCCAGGGAAGATCACCTGCCAGGGCTGTCAGCATCCTCGGCCGGTGCTATGACTATTATCTCGATACCTGCTCCTGATATGGCGGAACTTACATTGATCTTGCCGCTGACGGTCTCCATGTAAACCTGGGACATGGGTTCGGTGCTTATGAGTCTTGCCCAGGATTCAGGAAGCGGGAAAGTATCCGCAAATTCAAGCCTTGCCATGTGTGAAAGAACAGAATTGGAATCGGTCAGGGCATACCTTCCTACAGCATATTTTCCGTCAGCCAGAGGAATGGTAAAGTCGATATTGAGTTCATCCTTAAAAGAACGGCTCACATCATCAGCTTCAAAAGCACCGACTTTCCTTGAACAAAGGCGGCGTATATCGTCGTTATGATTTATGACAGCCAGGATGTATGCGGGGTTTTCCATGGAATCGTCCTTTACCACGAAATAATATTTCCCCATGTAGAGCAACTGGCCTTTTATATTTCTGAGCAGGCGGTAGGCGTAGTATGAAGGCTTTGGTATAAGGCAGGAGGTCATGCATGACCGGGAGCCTTTCAATATCTTGAGAGAGTCTCCCTGATCCCGAAGGAAACACCGCGTATATTGGACATTGCATGTACCGCCGCCGGGCTTTGGGATTGCGGCCACGCCTGTACCGTCTGCTGCGGCCGCTCCGCCCATAAAATATCCGAGAAATATTTCTATGGCTGATGCTATGGAATCATTTCCGGCAGAAAAACAGTTTTCGAGGCCATGATCGGACAGTATGCCGGTTTCAAATCCAATGAAATTCAGCCTGTTGGCCAGCAGAGGCAGAATGCTGTCATCCTCTTTTCTGCGGCTGAGAAGCAGGACTTTCCTGGCGCCCAGATCGTACAGCATGCTAAACAGCCTTTCTCCCATGATATGATAATCTTCTGGGGTGACAATGACTTCAAGGGAACAGTTGAGGCGGCGGACAGGTACTGTTTGGGGATCGACTTCCACTGAAAAGTGCAGGCGGCTTACAGTCAGAGCGCTGTTTTCCTGTCCGTTGATCGCCGAAAGACGCCTGCGTATGATATTTATGGCCTTATTCTCAGGGAGCAGAATAAAATCTGCCGGACGCGCCTGGCTCAAGATCTGCGATGTATATAGCTGCCGGTGTTCAAGGGGAGTATGGCGAACCACTTGCTGAAATATTTGTCATAATAAGAAGTGGTCGAAAAACCCACATCATTGGCGATGGCGCTTATCTTTTTATCAGTTTCAAGCAGGGGGATCTCTGACATTTCAACTCTTGCAAAACAGAGAAATTCCTGGAAACTTATTCCCATATAGTCCTTTATGAGATGAGAAAGGTAAAAGGGATTCAGGTGTTCTCGTTCTGCGATATCCTCAAGAGTTACCTTATTTTTGTGATTTGCGTAAACATAATTTATTATCCTGCTTATCCTTTCTATGACAACCGGATTATCATTGTTGAAATTGACGATCATATTGCTTTCAAAAGCGAAAAGGTTAAAATGCATGTTCAGGTAGCTTATGACCTGGATCATCCGGTCAGTGCATGACCGTTTGTAGTCAAAACTTTTTCTGGAATAGTCAGACAGGATCTGAAGCAGCATTTTTCTGAGGACATCTAATTTTAAATATTTGTCTTTGTATGCATAGGACATGTAGCAAGCCTTGTCCAGAGTGGGAAAATACTGGGTAAAGAAGCGGTTGCTTATCTGTATGATGGCTATAGCGTTGTCTTTGTCTGTGGCTGTTATGCCATGCACTTCGTGGCCGTTTATGGTGAATATATCCCCTTCCTTGAGAAGATAGTGGGATGACACATCTTTAAGATATACTTCGCCTTTAAGCACATATACAAACTCCACATCCTGATGGTAGTGGAAAGGATATTCTGTTATCTTTGCGATCCTGATGTTCATCGGGAAATCATCAAGGTAAACCGTTCGTTCAAAAAGCATAGCCAAATCCTCCTTGAGAATATTATATACCAGATAAAAAAACCAAGGAGGATTTTAAAATGGAATTTTTAGCAAAGAAATCATATTTTTCAGCAAACTTTTACTGAAAGGGCGGACTGCCCGGCCAAAAGCAAGCAACGAAGTCATCAAAGACAGCAAGGGCTGACTCGATTCAGCCATTGCTTGAGCCTATCATTATATATAACAACAAAACAGGAGGAATGAACATGTTGACAGCCAGAGTCAAAAAAATGAAAGAAAAATATTTCGATACTATTCCCCAGATAACAGCAGAAAGACTTGTGCTGCAGACAGAAGCATATAAAAAATATGCCGGTGACGCCGTACCTATATTCCGGGCAAAAGTGGTCAATCATATCATGGAAAATATGACGACGCTGATAATGGATGACGAGCTTATAGTAGGTACAGCTACCAACGCATACAGAGGAGCCAACCTTCATCCGGAATTTCAGTCAAGTTCGTGGTACAGAGACGACATAGACGATTTTTCCGTAAGGAGCAAAGACCCCTACTACATTTCACCTGAGGATAAAGAGATTATCCTCAAAACACTGGAATACTGGGATGGAAAAGCCATGGAAGACATTGCCGCCTGCGCCATGCCGGCACATATCAAAGCGGCCGAAAAGGACGACATAATCTGTGTTGGCCTGGAAAACGGCGTTTCAGGCGAGACAACCTGCGACCATGACAAGATCCTTTCCGTAGGGCTCAAAGGATATATAGAAGAATGTCAGAACAATATAGACAGCATCGTGCCTCAGACCATGGAGGAACAGGCAAAGGTGGATTTCTGGCAGGCATGTATCATCCAGAGCCGCGCTCTTATAACCTATGCCCACAGGATGGCAGATGAAGCCAGAAGGCAGGCAGCCGTATGCAAAGATGAAAAACGCAAGAAAGAGTTACTTGCTATTGCTGAAAACTGCATGACTGTGCCGGAAAATCCGCCGGAAACTTTCTGGCAGGCAGTACAGGCCATATGGTTCGTACATGTGTATTTCTATATAGAAGTGTGTACCACGGCAGGGGGCTTTGGCAGATTTGACCAGTATATGTGGCCTTTCTACAAAAAAGATGTGATAGACGGACAGAGGATAACAAGAGAAGAAGCGCTTGAACTCATAGAATGTCTGTACCTCAAGACCAATGAGGTTTACGAAGTCAGGGACAACTGGTATGCCACGGCTTTTGCCGGATATCCAATGTGGCAGACGCTTATGGTCGGAGGTCAGACCAGAGACGGAAAAGATGCCACCAACGATCTGTCATACCTTTGCCTTGAAGCGGCTGACGAGCTGCAGGTAAAACAGCCGGTCATGGCTCTTAGGGTATGGGACGGTACTCCTGAGAAACTCATGCGCTTCGGGTGCAAGATGGTGCAGGAAGGCCAGGCAAATCCGGGATTCTTCAGTGATGAAGCGGCCATAAAGATCTGTATGGAAAAAGGTATAGGAAGCACCATCGAAGAAGCAAGAGACTGGAACATAGTTGGATGTACACAGCCGGCGCCGGGCGGCGGAGGAGCCGACGGTTCGCCGGATGCAGGCTATGTGAACATGGGAAAGATGGTGGAATTTGTCCTCCATGACGGAGTCGACCCGGCTACAGGAAAGCTCATGGGCCTTAAGACAGGTGATCCGAGGAAATTCAAAAATATAGAAGAATTTAAAGATGCGCTGAAAAAGCAGATCATATATCATTACGACATGATACGCACAGGATATAATCTGATGCAGAGCATACACATGAACAGGTTTCCGGTGATCTTTGCTTCGATGGTAACAAAGGGCTGCGTTGAAAGCGGCAAGTCTGTCCAGCACGGCGGCGCCCTGTATTCCACAGACGGCCTTTATGTGACAGGAGCAGCGAACCTTGCTGATTGTATAGTTGCCGTAGAAAAATGTGTATTCCAGGACAAGGATGTGTCCATGGATGAACTGATAAAAGCATGCGACTGCAACTTTGAAGGTTACGAGAGGCTGCGCCAGCTCCTGCTGAAGAAACCTGAAAAATACGGGAATAACCAGAAACATGTGGACGAAGTATATAAAGAGATGATGACATACATTGCAGAAACCGTTCAGCAATGGCCTGATGCCAGAGGAGGATATTATGCTTTTGGCATCGATTCCCAGACTATGAATATTCCCCACGGACTTGTGACAGGAGCTCTGCCTGACGGAAGGCTGGCGGGAGAACCTTTCTGTGACGCATCATCACCTATGATGGGCAGGGATGTACACGGTCCCACAGCTACGGTCAAGTCTGTGGCAAGCATGGTGTCTGAATCTCTGCACGAGGGGGCTCTTTATAATCTGCGTTTTAGTCCTGACGGCGTACAGGGCGAAGAAGGCATAGACATAATAGAAGGGGTGATAAAGACATATTTTGAGGATGGCGGTCAGCACATACAGATAAATGTGGTTGATAACGAGACACTCAAAAAAGCCCAGAAAAAGCCGGAGGACTACAGAGGACTCATGGTCAGGGTGGCCGGTTATATGGCATATTTTACAGAACTGGATAAGAGCGCCCAGGACACGATAATATACAGGACAGCACATCTGAGATGATATCAGCGCTCACACAACGCAAAAGCCGGGTATTTTGGAACTTGTACGAATAATAATAGGGGAGAAAGGAATCTATATGGATGGAACTAATTTAGGAATTTTAACATTAATTCCCGTGGTGAGCTTTTTTCTGCTTGCTCTGCTGACAAAGAAATGTATAACGAGTATTATCCTTTCCGGAGCATTGGGATATTTGCTGTACTATAAAGCAGGGTTCTTCATGCCGATGACAGATGCGCTTATTGATGCTTCAACAGATGCGGATAACAACTACATCGTTATAATATGTCTGCTGTTTGGATGTTTCGTACAGCTTCTCAGACAGTCAAAAGGTGCAATGGCAATAAGCGATCTGGCCAGAAGATATGTCAAATCACAAAAACAGGTGCTTCTCCTTACATGGATATGCGGCGTTATAATCTTTATTGATGATTATTTAAGCATATTAGTTACGGCCAACTGTGTCATAACTGTTGCAGACGAGTATAAAACACCAAGAGAAATGTTATGCTATATCATCAACACGACCTCGGCTCCGGTGTGCATTATCATACCGATTTCCGCATGGGTTGTATTCTTCTCCGGAATTTTTGAACAAACCCCTGAAGCCGCATCAGTTGGTGACAGTGCAATGGACATATGGTACAATATCATGCCGTATTTCTTTTATCCATTCTTGTGCGTTATTTTTGTCCTGCTGGTCGTCTTTGGTATCGTGCCGAAGATGGGAGGAATGAAAAAAGCTTATAAAAGAGTAGAAGAGACTGGTCAGCTCTGGCCTGATTCCAGCAATATGCAGAACCAGGACGATGTTTTTGGTGAAGTTATGGGAGCGGCTTCTGACAACAGCGGCAAAGAAGAAAGAGAAATAGAACCTCATCTCTGGACCTTTGTTATCCCCATGGCAGTAGTAATTGCCGGCGCACTTATACTAGATGATATCCTTTACGGAGTAATATTGGGTATAGTCACTTGCTTCATACTGTTTATACCTGCGAGGATAATGAGCTTCAACAAGTTCTGTAACTGCTGCTATAAAGGTTTGGAAGATATGCTTTTCATAGCCGTTGTGCTTGTCACTTCCCTTTTCTACAGACAGTCCATAGACCTGATCGGACTGCCTGAATACCTGATAGAAGTTGCAGGACCATATATGAGCGCTGCATGGCTCCCGGCCATATCGTTTGTGATCATTGGCCTTGTCTGCTTTGCTACCGGCAACATATGGAGCATTCCGGCCATCTGTACTCCGATAATACTGCCTATTGCGGCTGCCTGTGGAGCGAGCATACCGCTGACTCTGGGCGCTATAATATCTGCTGCATGTTTCGGAGCCCAGGCCTGCTTCTATTCGGATGTAACCTTACTGTCAGCTTCGGCATGCAAGATCAGCAATGTGGATTACGCCGTGGCACAGCTCCCATATATAGGGATAGTGGCAGGCGTATCATTTGTAGGTTATGTTGCAGCAGGTTTCCTGATGATATAAATGAAAGAAAAAAATATGCCGACATATGAGCAACTGCAATGTGAAATAAATAGGCAAATCACAAAGTACAAAGACGAGATGATCGCAGTAAGCGACCACATGGCTGACAATCCTGAACTTTCCGGCAGGGAATACGAGACATCGGCCGGACTGGTAAGACTTCTGGAAGATCACGGCTATAAGACGGAAAAGCCTTTCTGCGGAAAAGAGACCGCTTTCAGAGGCGTGTACGGCAGCAACGATCATAAATACAAGATCGCATTGCTGACAGAATATGACGCTCTGCCAGAAATCGGACATGCCTGCGGCCACTGTCTCAGCGGTGCCATAAGCATGTTGGCCGGACTGGCCCTTAAAGATCTGCAGGATGAACTGGACGCAGATGTTCACATCATCGGAACCCCTGACGAGGAGGACGATGGGGCCAAATGCATCATGGCGTGATAAAGGATGGAGGAGCCTTTCCCAATATAGTACCTGAAAAGGCAGTGTACCATCTGTTCATAAGGGCAGGCAGCAAAGACTATATGGAGGAACTGATAAGGCTCACAGATGACTGCGCTGCCGGTGCGGCGCTTGCAACCCAGACAACATGGGAGAGGACTCCTAAAGACCAGACCTACTATGTTGATCTCTGAAGAAATGCTGCCGGTGAGCAGGCCCTCAGGGAAGTATTTAAAGAACTGGGGATCGAAGAAAACGGCCCAAAAGATCTGATCTTCGGCTCATCGGACATAGGCAATGTCAGCTACGGATGCCCGGCTTTCCACCCATGTCTACAGATCGTTGACGATGCGCCGATCCATACGAGGGAATTTGAGGAAGCCGTCAGAAGTGACAGAGCACATGAGGCCATCATAACAGGCGCAAAACTCATAGCTTTTCAGGCCGCAAAGATATTCAGCGATGAAAACAGGATAAGGGCGATGAAGGCGGATTTTGAAAAAAATAGTCCTTGATGACCGACTGGTCTGCTGATTGCGGCAATCAGGCTATGCCGCCGTCGCCAAAATTCCCCATGATCGTTACTTTCTATAAGTTCTGAGAAAGTCTCCGCAGGCAAGATTCTCACTGACCGGTGTAATTTTGCCTGCACAGGAGACTTTTCCGTTTTTTTGCGGAGCCTGACAAAAGGATTTTACAAATCCTTTACTCTCGGTCGGTAGACGGTTGGCCTGACCTTTGTCTATCATTTTATAAAGATAAGATACGGGAGGCGAAAGATGATGCGCAAGAGAACCGGAAAAGCTGACCGCTGGCTGCTCAAGGCAGCAGCATCGTACATTATATTTTTCCTTATAAGCCTGCTGCTGCGGCAGGTCTCTCCAGACGCCATGGGATTGACATGGGAAAAACACAATGACCTATGCATGCTCGTCGCGCTGCTGGGACCCATATATACGACCATCATCGCCAAGATCATATTGCTCTTTGTCAACCGGCACATGATCGCAGAAAGCGATAAGGCCGAGACAGGCAGAGGCATCTCAATGGCAATTGCGGGCATACTGCTGATGGCCGACCTGGCCGATTCACGGACGATCGGAGATCTGGCCTCAGGATATGTTCAGGGCAAAGGTCTCGATAATCTGCGAAAAAGCCGGAGGTACCCGCTGAAAGGAAAAGGGTTCCTCAACCTTTTCCTCCCTTTCTGCGCATATCTGCTAATCTTGGAAATCCTCACCCTGCTGACATGTATCATCCTGTTTGAACCCCTTTCTGCGGGAGCGAGCGGCGGATTTATCTTTGCCATCGGGATCACGGTGATCCTCTTGCTGATCGTGCCGCTCATTATGACCTTCGTATCAGGTTTTCAGGGTGACAAGGCACATCACGAGGAAAAACTGGAAAAGGCTAAAGCTGCTGCGGTTGAGAAAGAAAGCATAGTCATGGAGGCAGACAGAGACAGGCGCAAATTTTTCCTCAGATTTCCCAGAAAGCTGTTCCTGCTGGGGACCGTGCTTCCTCTGCTGGCGTCCGTGGCCGGTCTGGCCCTCACCAGAGACTATATGTACATTGGATGGGTGCAGGGGCTCAGACAGATTTTCATGTTCTTTTCTGCGGCAGGGCTGCTGGCATGTGTGCCGCTGCTGATATATTGGGCAGATTGTTCGGGAACTTCTCTTGTTATGAGGATATACCTTACTCCCGGCCAAATGCGCTGTTACGGATACAACGGCAGCATGGCAGAAAGGACAGAATACGAATTTGCCCTCACCGATCTGAGCGACTATGAAGTGACCTGTCATTACATAAAAGTTCGTGGGATTTTCGACAAGAAGCTCAAGGACAGACACGGGACCTGCAGCACTTCCAACCTCCAAAAGACCCTCCGGATACCGAGGGTATTTCCACCGGAACAGGAAAGAGCGCTGCTGGACTATCTTTATGAACGAAAGCAAATCTTCCCTTAGCTTGCCTTTTTGATAAACGCATATTATACTGGAAAAAAGAATCTTATCAGAAAGAGTGGGCTAAGACTGATATGCTGATGAAAAAAAAGTATTTGGCACCGATCTTGACAGTTATCATGCTTGTTTCCATATGGCTGGCATTCCCTGCGCAGGCCGCAGCAGTTTCCGGAGATCCAGACGGAGGCTTCGGCCTCGGCAGCGGCAGCGCCATGCTGGAGACGGGAGATTATCTGTCACATTCAAAGGCAGGGATACTTTACGAAGCAACTACAGACACGGTGATCTATGCCAAAAATGCCGATATGCAGCTTCCGCCGGCCAGCATGACCAAGGTGATGACAGCGATACTGGTGCTGGAAGAAAATCCTGAGCTTGAAGGGGAGCTTACCGTGGATGAAAGAGCCGTCAGCTCTATGTACTGCAGCTCCATGGTTCCTCTGAAACACCTGAAAGCAGGCGAGATCATCTCATATAAGGACTGTATGAGGTACCTGCTGGTGCCGTCGGGCAACGAGGCGGCAACAGCCTTTGCTTTTGAGATCGGCGGAGATATGAATACTTTTCTGGATATGATGAATGAAAAGGCCAGGGAGCTGGGGTGTGAAAACACCAATTTCAAGGATCCCACAGGTATATCTGCCAACGATCATTACACCACCCCGGAAGATATGGTGAGGATGTGCCGATACGCCATGAGTTTTGACCAGTTCAGGGAAGCGGTCAGCTATCCGGACGGCGAGGTGCCGGCTTCCAATGTACGGGATGAAGGATTTACATACGAAACTACAAACTTCGTCATGTTCCCTGATGACCGCTATGAAAGCCCCTATGCCCGGTATATGACCGGAATCAAGACAGGATGGACTCCTGCTGCCGGATACTGTTTCTCAGGATGCATGGAAAAAGACGGACTTGTATTTTATTCGGTGGCCATGGGTGGTGAAGAACTGATGTATAAAGACGGCCAAAGGATAGTTCAGGGAGATTTCTTAGATACCATAGAGCTATATACCCTGACAGACGGACTTAGGGCAGAAGGCCCGGACACTACTCCGGAGGACATGACCGTCACTTCCATCCTGGGAGCCGGAACATTCCATGTGAAACTGCCTGATGGCGCAAACATACTGGTACAGGACGGGCAGACCGTGACCGCCGAATACGACATCCCTTCAACCGTTTTCGGCCCGGTCAGCGAAGGAGACACGGTGGGCACCGTAACACTTAAAGCTGGTGATACGGAAAAGACTGTTGATCTGGTTGCGGCTTCATCAAGGGGTATATCTCCGCTTATCATAGGCGGAGCTGCTGCGATTGTCGCGACCGCAGCGGTGATAATACTGAAAATGAGCAAACGCAAGAACAATGTCTGACGGAGATAACTAAGGAGGCAGGTGTTCTTGTGAGTTTATTTTCGAGAAGAAATCCGGTCATGGCAATAGCCTGCGATAAATTTGAAAAAGCGGCAATATATCTATGCTTCTTCATGTTCCCGGCAAAGCCTGCCCACAAGACGGATCAGAACTATGCCTAAGAGGTCTACAGATATATAGATATAAAATATATGAATGAAAATATCAAACATGTCATAGTCCGGCATGACCCTTGAAGCATTTATGAGCAACGGCGGAGACAATATCGCAGAAATGTTCAGTGCTGTTCAGGAAGATGATTTTCCGCAAAACATGCACGCTCGCCTGAAAAGCCGCTTATGCGATCTTTGGCAGAAAGAAAGTTATGATGAACTGGTCGCTTCCCTGGAAACAAAGAAATTTGATATTTCCGGAAGCCAGCTGCATGAGCATATTACCAAAAAACAATTCAAGCATTTTGAAACTGGCGTCCTTAAGGAGATCCCCATCAAGACCGCCAATGCCGGCAAAAGATCTTTGTGGGGAAAGGAATAAAGCGGATCAAGGTTACAGACTGGTGGAGCAGCAATTTCTAATTACGAACCGTAAATAACCCCGGATGATCGTATGATCTGTCCGGGGCTTATAGTTTGAAGCAGTGTCGGGGGCGATGCATATTTAATTAGCAAGTCGGCAAAATTGTACAAAATTGCCGACTTGCTAAAGCCGGCAGAGTTGAACATAATGAATATTGTGTATATAAATAAGCGAGGTTTTGACGAAATAAAAAAATATAAATGCCGGTAAAGAAAATCTGGATACATAAACATTCGGTTTAATAAGACAATATGTATTGATCTCCTCCTGACCGAGCGACTGGCATTTATCCGGGCGAATACTGTGTTACAAAAAGACATCATAGTTCAGTATGTCTATTAAAATCTACTAAGATGATTTTTCCATACTGTCTTTTTCTTTGTTGTTGTATTGAACAAAGACCCTGCATTGTTCCAGACATATTTTCTTCTGTTCATTTGACAGGGAACGAAAAATACGGAGCAGCTCGGATTCCTGTTTACTAGATGAACACTCCACATGATTATCAAGTAGATAGTCAATAGTAACATTAAAATAATTGGCGAAACTTTTTAAAGTAGCAAAATCCGGTTCCCGTACATTTTGAACATAACTACCTAAAGTAGAAGGAGCAATATTGAATTGCTCAGCAAGTTTTTTCTGAGTTAGACCTCTTTCGTTGATTAAAGTGCGCAAATTATCTCCAAAGCTCATTACATCCTTTTGCGTAATAAAAATCCATACGAAATCATCACGCGTTTCTTTCTGCCTCTTTTTTTAAATTGTTTTCTTAATTTTATAAACAATAAAGGAGCAAAGTCTCGTAAATACTCGAAAAGAGTTGACGATATGCAAAAAGAGTTATGTAATAAAGGCAAACATGAATTGTGTAAAGGGCATAGATTAGTAGGCCATATCACAGTTACTTAAGTTTAATATGTTAAGGTTATTACACAGTTCGGTAGTTTAGTAAAAACAAAAAATAAATTGAAGTTTTAAAGATGAAGCGTATACGGATGATTGTAATAAGGAGGAACAATAATGTCTTTTGATTTGAATAATGCAAAAATTGTCCCATTTAATGTAACTGAAGATGATTTGCGTAAAGTATTCATTTCCTTTTTAACTAAATCAGATACTGCACCGATTGACTTGTCTGCACGAGCTAAAATTAAAAAAATTATAAAAAAGATGTATCCTGTGAGATGTTTTAATGTTTCTTATTCTGAACGATGGGAGGCTACAAGTATTTGGGAACATGATGAGCCATACACTGAGTACAAAAGTGAGACTATTTTTATAGATTATCAAGGGAATGAGCACAAAAACATGGGCTATGATGTTTGGTCCCGAGGATATCATGTTGGTACAAGCATGGTGGGTGGTAAAGACCATACTCCATGGAAACCCCAACAGAAAATTGTGCCAATTACTAAATATAAAACAGTCATTGATAATATTGAAGATACTCATGGAGCAATACAAGATACTTCATTTGTACCTATTGTCACATATAATGAAGATGATCCTCTTGCGGAGCAATTTACTAAGTGGCTGATAGATTGTGACATAAAAAATTTATCAGTCGATTATAATGAAGATTATACAAAAAATTGTGATATAATGCCGCTATTGCAATCAAATGAATACGCAGAAAATCTCATGATATCTAAGATTAAACAACTAGCACATGAACAATGTTGCGAAGCGATACCTGGGGACCGATATGAAGACCTAGTTGTGCATGAACTTGACATTAATTCAAATATGTTTATTACACTTTTGCCATATTATCATATAGAATATGAATATAACCAAAAGACATATGAATGTTGGCGAAGCGGGATAAAAGAAAAAGGTTTCATATATAACGAAATGCCAGAAGATGAGATGCTTTCATCGAGAATTAAAAAAGAACAGAAGAATTTAACAATTAAAAAAAGGATTCGTTTATTACTGGGATTAATTACATTTCTTATTATGCCATATATGCTATTTTTGCTGCCTATTGGATCGGATGTAAGCATAGATGAAATGCTTGCCATACAGATAATATGCATAATAGTATTTATGATATTAAATATATATACAAAATATAATGCAAAAAAATATGATGGCTATATTGATAATTTACGCAATCTTAGAAAATCAGTTCCTGATATTGTAAAGAATGATGCATTATCAGAAAAAGAGAAGAAAGAGCAGATAGAGAAAGTTTTAGCAAGTAATGGTGTTATCTAAACTTACTCTTGCAAAAAAAATGATTTATACGATGAGGGAGCAATTCCCCCATCTTTTTATAGCTATTTTTTTCTTATTACATGCCGGATATAACATCATCAATGCCATGGTTCTTAATGCAGTAGAAAATTATCTGATTAAATGGTATAATAACAACATGGAAAAAAACTATATTTTATTAGTATACACGAATTATATAAAGAATAAAACATATTAAAAGGTGGCATGGGCGATGGAGATAAAAGAGTTGATCGGCGAGACAACCGAATATGAAAAAAAGCTTTTGCTAGAAGCGAAGAAGCCAAAAAGCTGGTGTAAAAGTGTCAGTGCTTTTGCGAATACCCTTGGCGGAGCCATCATTTTTGGCGTTTCTGACGATGGACAGATCGTCGGTCTGGAACACCCAGAACAGGATGCGGAAAAAATCAGTGAAATCCTCAAAGCAAGATTAGACCCGATCCCTGAATTTAGACTGCGGTTTTCAGAAACAGAAGACGGAAAGACCCTGATCATTCTTGAGATTGCGAGAGGTGAAGAAACGCCTTATTACTATTCAGGGGACGGTGTCTTTGAAGCATATATACGTGTGGGGAACGAAAGTGTTAAAGCGACTGCTACAGAAATGAAAAGACTTGTATTAAGAGGGAAAAATACTTCATATGACTCACAAATTTCATCATATAAAGTGAATGACTATGCGTTCTCCAAGTTGAAAGAAAGATACAAAAAATGGACGGGAAACAGTTTTGACGACAAAGATCTGCTCTCTTTCGGACTGGCAAATGAAGATGGATATCTGACGAATACAGGCGCTTTATTGGCAGATGAAAGCCCTGTTTTTTGCTCGAGGGTATTTTGCACAAGATGGAATGGATTGAATAAAAGTGGCGGCACCATTGACGCACTGGATGATGCGGAATATATAGGGAGCGTTATTTCTCTGATTGAAAATGGAGAAGCTTTTATAAAACGAAATAATAAGGTCATGTGGCGGAAAACATCAAATTCGAGGGAAGAAATGCCGGAATATGTAGAACGCAGTTATCATGAAGCGCTCATTAATGCCCTTGCTCATCGTGATTATATGATCAACGGCAGCGAGGTTCATATTGACATTTATGACGACAGAATTGAAATCTATTCTCCTGGAGGAATGCCGGATGGTTCTTTTATTCAGGAAAGAGATCCGCTTACCGTTCCTTCAACGAGGAGAAATCCAGTGTTGGCGGATGTTTTGAGCCGGCTTGGATATATGGAGAGAAAAGGCAGCGGGTTTGAAAAGATACTCAGTGGATATGAATTTCAAATCAATTATGACGGAAGCAAAAAACCTCAATTTCGTTCGGATCGCTATCAGTTTACGGTAATAATGCCTAATCTCAACTACAATGTCCCTCAAGATGTCCCTCAAGATGTCCCTCAAGATGTCCCTCAAGATGTCCCTCAAGATGATCTTGATGCGAAAATTATTGAGTTGATAAGTCAAGATAACAAGATTAGTAGAAAAAAGATGGCAGAAGTATTAAATGTAAGCACAAAGACTATACAGAGACATATAAAAGATATGGAAAATGTTAAATATGTTGGAAGCGGATATAGTGGACATTGGGAAATTACAGAGTAGGTTTACATTCGCATATCTAAAACCCTATGGATAGTGTAAAATACTTGTGGAGTTTTTACCAAAGCCTGTGCGGCCGACTGCCCGCCAGGGGCCGTTGACAGAATTTTGAATTTAATCGGTTTCTGTCAATAAATCCGGTGGATTTCTTGACAGGATCGTCAGTTTTTGGATTTTTTGTCAATCCGCACTGAAATCTTACAATTAAATCTCAGGGAATCAGGGATTTCTTGACGAGATTAAAGAAAAACAGCTTTTTTGTCAACCGACAGGACGAATCCTTGACTTCGAGATCTTAGATAAGCCCCCCTCAGGAATCTCCGATAAGCCCCTGCCTGCGCCGCTGCTGACAAAAAATCGATTTTCCTCAAAAAAAGTCAGATAAATGGCAATATATGTAAATATATGGAAAATTTCCGGACCCGAATTGTAAAAATAACAAAAAATCCAGCAAAAAGTCAGAAAAATGGCAGAATTTCTGACTTTTTGCAATATATTTCTTATTTTTTACATTTACGGCGGG
>UQOC01000035.1 GCA_900542565.1 uncultured Eubacteriales bacterium
GAACAGGAATATCCTAAACTAAAACGACAACACAAGGAGTTTGTCAAGCAAAAACTCCACAACAACTTGACACGGCCCCTGTCCCTACGCCGTTTGACATACCGCCGCCTCTGGTATATAATTCAAAAGTTATATGATGGCTTCTGCCGGAATTTTCAGAGGTTTTTAATCCCTCAGATAGGAGGATGGACATGGATATACATGAAATATTAAAAAGTCAGCGGGAATTTTTCCACACGGGTGCGACCCTTTCTGTGGATTTCCGCATAAGGATGCTGAAAAAGCTTCATCAGGCCATAAGCGCCAATGAAAATGAGATATGCCGGGCTCTGGCTTCAGATCTTGGCAAGAGCGATTACGAGAGCTATATGTGCGAGGTGGGCCTTGCCCTGTCGGAGCTCAGTTTCATGATCCGCCACACCCGCAGCTTCGCAAAGGAAAAAACCGTACCCACCCCGCTTTCACAATTTGCTTCCAGAAGTTACCGCAAGCCATCGCCTTACGGAAATGTCCTTATAATGAGCCCATGGAATTATCCTTTCCTGCTTTCCATCGATCCCCTGGCCAACGCCATCTCAGCAGGAAATACGGCCATACTCAAACCCAGCGCATACTCCCCTGCCACCAGCGACATCATCGCCCGCATCATCGGCCAGGTGTTTCCTGCTGAACATGCGGCGGTCATCACTGGCGGCCGGGCAGAAAACCGTACGCTCCTTGAGCAGAAATTCGATATGATATTTTTTACCGGAAGCCAGAATGTAGGAAAAGAAGTGCTGCGCCATGCTGCGGAAAATCTGACACCTGCGGTCCTGGAGCTGGGTGGAAAGAGCCCCTGTATAGTGGATTCTTCCGCCAAGATAAAACTGGCAGCAAAGCGCATAGTATTCGGCAAATACCTTAACTGCGGCCAGACCTGTGTGGCTCCTGATTATATCCTGTGCCGCGACAGCATAAAAGACGCCTTTGTAGCTGAACTTGCCAGACAGATTCGTTTACAGTTCGGAAGCGACCCTCTACGGTCCGGTGACTACGGTAAGATCATAAACGAAAAACATTTTGACCGTATACTGGGTCTCATCGACCCTGCAAAAATTGTCTGCGGCGGGCAATATGACCGCAGCTCCCTTAAGATCGAACCGACGGTAATGGAAAATGTCACATGGGATGACCCTGTAATGCAGGAAGAGATCTTCGGCCCCGTCCTGCCTGTACTGACTTACGGAAATATTGACCAGGTGTATGACCTGCTTGCAGATAAACCAAAACCCCTTGCCCTTTATATCTTTGCTCAGGACAAGAAGCTTGTTAAAGATGTTACTTCCCGCCTCTCCTACGGCGGCGGATGCGTCAATGATGTGATAATCCACCTGGCAACCAGCCATCTGCCTTTCGGCGGAGTGGGCGAAAGCGGCATGGGTGCATACCACGGAAAAGCCGGATTTGATGTATTTTCCCACACCAAAAGCATAGTGGACAAGAAAACATGGATAGACCTGCCCATGCGTTACCAGCCTTATGATAAAGGTACAGGCCGCAAGCTGATCCGATTTTTCCTGAAATGACCTGATGGATAAACCGCAAATAAAGAGGCGCCGGCCGGGCTGTCTTATCTGCCCGAAGCCTTGCGTCTCTTTTCTCATCATGGGTTTTCCCCGGCCTCACCCTGTTTTCTCATGGCTTCCAGCCTTGCGTATATTTCCGGATATGATCTGCTGATATTGACCGGCCTCCCCTGACGGTTCATAAAGCAGTGCTCGCTGCTGGCAATGCATACGGTCTGCCCGTCAACAGTCATCTCATAGCCTATCTTGAGCCTTGTCCTGCTCATATCAAGAACGCTGACCTCTATCTCTATGACATCCGGAAATGTGGTGCTTTTTTTGTAATCACATTCCACCCTGAGGACCGGCGATGCGATCCCTTCTTCTTCCATCTTATCGTACCCCCAGCCCATCTGTTCCATAAAATCCAGCCGGGCTTCTTCCATAAAGCGGATGTAGTTGGAATGGTGGGTGAACTGCATCTTGTCTGTTTCATAATAATTGACTTTATGTCTGTACGGTCTCATCTTTTTCTCCTTGAAATGATCTGACTGCCATAAATATACCATAAATAGAGTATTACCGCAAATGAAAGCGCAAATGCTCCGGCGAAACCGGCTTCCTGTCTCTGCCTATCTGCACACACGCTGACCATCCTACCATTGTTGACGCAGCATAGATCATGTCAGGGTACAGCAGTGGGCGCAACACCAAAATGGCCGAAAATGCACTAAAAGGATTTCTTACAGTTCTATTTCAGCCAGAAAAAGAAAAGCAAAAAACCGCTGAAGCTGTTGAAAATACAGCATTTCCAGCGGTTTTATCTTTGGTCGGGATGACAGGATTCGAACCTGCGGCCTTTGCGTCCCGAACGCAACGCTCTACCAAACTGAGCCACATCCCGTAACGCAAGATTTATATTACCACATTTTTGTGGATTTGTCTACACGATTTTGTCTGCTTGCGGTTTTGTAAGTTGTAGCCGCATGTCATCCGGTCTGGACAGCGGCCGGCAGAGACGAAAAAAATATATTGTACAGATTCAATCTGGCCGGTTGGCAAAAAAGCCAAAATCCGCAGATCCTGTCAACAGCCCAGGACCAAAGGGCGGCATGCAGCCCTGTCTGCCATGGAACGCCGCTACCGCCGGTCTCTCATCTTTTCCGTACTTTCCACAACGCTTCTGCCAGTGCTTTCATATCGCGCTTTGTATTATACGGTCCAACGCTGACACGGACGGCTCCGGTCTGCCATGTGCCGATGGTCTTATGAGCCAATCCGGCGCAGTGGTAGCCGCCTCGCACTGCTATGCCAAACTCGTCGCTGAGCAGGGCTGTCAATTCCTCGGCTCCTGTACCATCACAGTTTAGCAGGCAGATTCCTGTCTTTTCGGACGGCTCCGGTCCGTATAGATGTATATGGCTCATGTTGCGCAGATCTTCCTCAAGGCATGCTATAAGTTCCTCTTCGTATTTTCCTATGACTTCCGGGCCAATCTTTTCCACAAATGCCACACTGCAGCCAAGGGCAATGATACCGGGAGCATTTATCGTACCTGCCTCAAACCCTTCCGGAAAATCCTTGGGCTGCAGCCTGCTCTTTGACTCTGTTCCCGTGCCTCCGGCCAGCAGCGGACTAAGCGCCAGCCCGTCCCTGACATAAAGGGCTCCTGTCCCCAGAGGGCCGAGCAAACCTTTGTGGCCCGGCACCGCAAGCATATCTATATGCATAGCCTCTACATCTATGACAGATGAACCGGCAGCCTGAGCTCCGTCTACCATAAAGATGATATGTTTTTCTGCAGCTATCTTTCCTACTTCTTTCAGGGGCATTTTTGTTCCTGTTACATTTGATGCGGCCGTCATCACGATCATCCTCGTGTCCGGCCTGACCGCCTCCATGATCTTAGAGGCAGACACCCTGCCTCGTTCGTCCCCTTTGACTATAGTATGTTCGACACCGCGCTTTTCAAGGGCTTTGAGGGGACGCAGCACAGAATTATGCTCCATGGATGTGGTGACTACATGATCTCCGCTTTTAAGCAGGCCCGTCATGCCAAGGTTTAGAGCTTCAGTAGTGTTTTTGGTAAAGACCAGCCTTTCGGCCTGATCTATATTGAACAGCCCGGCGATCTTACGGCGGGAGTGATAGACTTCCTCCCCTGTTTTCATGGACATATAGTGGCCTGACCTGCCCGGATTGCCGCAGTATTGGCTCATGCATCCCAGCATTGCCCCCATGGACTCGGCAGGTTTAGGAAAAGAGGTGGCCCCGTTATCAAGATATATCATGTCCGATCCTTCCAACATAAAAAATAGAGGACTCGATGTCCTCTATATATTATGCTGTCTGATATGCAAGTGTTACTCACGGGCTTGATCCGTCCCGGTGTCATAAGCTTGCATAAGCTTGTCCGTATCATTCACCATGGCTGGCAAGACCGCTTCCGCTTATGGGGATGACTTCGCCGCCTACCACGGGATCAGCCTCTACGGCTGCTTTGAAAAAATCCTTGGCTATGGCCAGCATTTCTCTGAAATCTCTGTAAAACTGGCCGGCATACCTTTCCTGGTCGGAAGAGACGCCCTTTACCTCAAGGCCCAGTTTCTGCCCAATGTAAAGAGCACGATATTCGTGATACTCCTGTGTGACCACTATGGCCTTAGACACACAGAACACATCTCTTGCCCTGTACATGGAATCATAGGTTGAAAACCCTGCGTGGTCACAGAAGATATCTTCTCTTGGGACTCCGGCTTCGATCACATAGTTGAGCATCACATGTATCTCGTTGTGGCCGATACTGCCGTTATCTCCGCTGAGCAGGATCTTTGGAGCAGCTCCCAGCTTATAAAGCCAGACTCCTACATCCAGGCGGTCTTTTAACATTGGAGAGGGTGTGCTGTCGTCCTCTATCCCGGCGCCCAAGATCAGAATACAGTCGGCATCCATCTCTTGAAGGCTGCTGAGCGCCTCAACATCTTTTTCTGCCGCTGTGCCGGGATCTGCTTCAAGCAGGCCGGTCATCTGAGACAGATCTGTTATCTTCCATATAAGATCGCCGCCTGTGTCGGCTCTGACCTTGGCATTTATGAGCAAAACTGCGGCAGCTGTCAGCAGACCTGCTGCGATCACAGCCGCCAGAACGATCTTTATTATCTTTTTTGTTTTATCTCTCATCGGCACCTCGCATGCTGTCTGCGTGCTTCAGGCCATCGGTACCCCTCAAGGCTTCCCATTCTTCTCTGAGTATGGAGTAGACAAGATTATCCCTGTCACTGCCGTCATATATGTGATACCCTCTGCGCTGGCGGCCTTCATATCTGAAACCGCATTTTTCTATGACCCTCTGAGACCTGTTGTTTATGGGATCAGTGCAGATGCCCATGACCGTAAGGCCGAATTCCCTGAACCCATAGTCCATGACAGCCATAGCCGCCTCGGTCATATATCCTTTGCCCCAGCAGTCTTTGGCAAGGGAATATCCCATCTCTTTGCTGTTTACCCCTTCCCTTCTCCGGTCGTCCTCAAGGCCAATGCTTCCGATGATACGGCCGCTTGATTTTTCTCTTATGGCCCATACATCCGCCGGCATGAATATCTCTTTTATTATCTTGAGAGATTCGCTGACAGATCCATGCTCTTTCCAGCCGGCCCGCGGTCCCACATCCGGGTCTTTGGCATAGGCATACAGCCCTTCTGCTTCTTCCTGCGTTCCTGTCCAAGGTGTAAGTAACAGTCTATCAGTTTCAATGTTCCTCATGGGGCTCCCTCTCTGTTATTCGGTGGTGCTGAGTATTTCGCTGCTCTTTGTTTCTATCTGGCTCACCTTCATATCGGCCACATCATCCGGATTGACATCCTCAAGCAGGCCCAGTATGTTGCTTCCAAGGTATATGGTCTTTAATGTCCGGCCGTTTAAGGTTATCTTGCTGTACTCTGTAAAGTTGCGGCCCTTTATATAATACTTGTCGCCTATCTGTACGATCTCTTCTATGGCTATATCTTTTACACCCATCTTCATATCAGTAGGTTCAAACGGATCTGTTCCGCCGTAAAGATAATTCTCACCGTAAAGGATGTCATATCCTATGGCTTTCAAGTCCTCCAGATATGTTTCGCTGTTGCTGTGGTTCTGCTGATAGGTAAACACTGTTCCCACCTGCATGTCGAGCATTTCCATCACATGGGAAGTAAGCTGATATGTATACATATCCTCATCGTCCCCGTCAAGGTCAAAATTGCTCCAGATGACATATTCTGTTCCGTACAGATCGCCGCCTTCCAGGTCATCCTCGGTTATATCTATGGCAGGGATATGGTCGCCATACATTACAAGTACCACCGGCTCATCATACTGGCTCAGGGTCTGGGTAAGATCTCCTATGAACTGATCCATTTCATAGATCTGGTTTACATAGTATTCATATTTCCATTTCAGCTCTTCTGTCGGAGCGGAAGTCACCGTGATCTGAGGATTTTCTATTACCTGTTCCGATGGATATTTACCATGTCCCTGAACTGAGATCGTATATATCATATCTCTTGATTCAGTCGATTGAAGAGCATCTGTGATGCATCCTGTCAGCATAGTGTCTTTGGCCCAGTTCTTAGGGGTTTTTTCTATATTGTTCATGTATTCTATGCTGGTGAAAGTATCCATGCCCATGTTGGCGAACACCGTGTTCCTGTTATAGAAAACCGCCCTGTGGTTATGAATGGCATGGGTTGAATAGCCAAGGCTCTTCAGGTCATACCCTATGGTCTCCACAGTTTCTTCAGTCAGTATTGATTTATAAGGATATTCACCAGGCCCAAAGAACTTTACGCTGAGCCCTGTCATGACTTCAAATTCCACATTGGCTGTTCCTGCTCCGCATGCAGGCACAGTCAGTTTCCCTGACGGATGATCGGCCATGAGCTGACGGAAATTTGGACATGCGTCCTTGGAAAGTTCTATGGTCTTGATGCGGGACGGATCGATGAATGATTCCAGCTGCAGGAATATTATATTAGGATGCTGCTCATCTTCGTCCTTTTGCTCAAGGAGCATGGCATTGTCCTCACCCAGTTCTTCCTCATTAAATATGCTTAACATCATTTCTTCGCTGTAGCCGTCAGGCTTGCTGATACCCGTATTGAGCCAGGTGTTGACAAAACAGTATACAACGCCGTAGTCCCTGTAAGCATAGGCCAGGTTTCCGAAAAAGGTCTCCACACGGCCTGTATTTATCATAAATGATGTCATGCCAAATGTTGAAAGCCCCACGATGGCTATTGCTATAAGGTTTCTTTTCCACTTTACCTTGCCTTTTTTCTTAGGCCCCTTTATGAAAAACAGTACCAGAAGGCCTATGGCAAGCACTATACCTACGGCCACCATTATTATCTGAGCAGTAGACAGGTAATTGGTCACTATCGTAAGGCCATCATCCAGTATGCTCAGGTCCTTTACAGTAAAAGGCGTCATGCGCTGTGTAAGGATGACCCCGTTTGTTATACCTATGGCCAGCCAGAATATGGATACCAGCGTGAACACGAACAGCCGCCTTTTGAACACGGAAGCTATGACAAGGGTCAAATAGATCAGCAGGGCATTATACAGAAATACCAGCGGCTTATCAAACATGAACTGTATGCCGCCCCATACGGTCGTCGTTGGAAAACGGCCCAGAGTCTCTATTATCAGGTTCAGGACCAGCGCCCAGACCGCAGCAATGAAAAAGCTGGTATGCAGGATCTTATATACCAGTTTTTTGTGGCCTAGAGTTTCTACTTCGTTGATCTTTTCTTCGACTTTTCTGTCAAGTTTTTCAAACTTGTCAAACTTGTACGGTTCGTTCTTTTCTTCGTTTCCTTTTTTCATCATAATCTCTTATCCACCTCATCTGAAAATTTTGCGAATTCCTCTATTGAAAGAGTTTCCGCCCTTCTTGCCGGATCTATCCCGGCAGCATCCAAACTATCCCTTATCAAATCCTTGCTTACCCCCTGCAAGGTCTGCATTGAATTGGACAATGTCTTTCGTCTCTGTCCGAAGCCGGCCCTTACGCATTTGAAAAAGAGCGGTTCGTTCCGCACAGCAGCCGCAGGCTGCTGCCTGAATTTCAGCTTCAGCACCGTTGAGTCTACATTGGGCGCCGGGATAAATGAGTTCCTGCTCACATCCGTTACCTTTTCTACCTGGCAGTAAAACTGTACTGCTATCGACAGCGCCCCGTATGATTTTGTTCCAGGTCCTGCACCTATCCGGTCGGCAACTTCCTTCTGAGTCATTATAGTCAAGCTTTCCGCTTTTACTTTATCCTCCAGGAGTTTCATTATGATAGGCGTTGTTATATAATAGGGAAGATTGCCGATTATCTTTACATGGCCGGCTTCCTCTCCGTCTGTCAGCTCATTGATGTCTGTCTTGAGCACATCCTGATTTATTATCTGAACATTATCAAACCGTGCCAGAGTCTCTCCAAGTATGGGGATAAGGCTGCTGTCCAGCTCGATGGCTATCACTTTTCTGGCCCGGCTGGCCGCCTCCCATGTTATCACTCCCATGCCTGGACCTATTTCTATGACCGTATCTTCCGGCCCTATGCCTGCTCCGTCAACGATCTTGTCAACTATATTCTTATCCGTCAGGAAATTCTGGCCCAGGCTTTTGGAAAACCTGAACCCGTGAACTTCTTTTATATTCTTTATTGATGAGTTTTCGTAAAGTTTCATCTTTCTGATCCTTTTGCCTCTGCCACAGCCTTTTCAAAAGCTTCTCTGGTTATGGCAAAGCTGTTGAGTTTTCTGAGGAATGCGCCTGAATTGCCATATCCTATGCCTAATATATCGCCCACCTTTTGCCTGAGTTCTTTTGAGCCCTTTCCTCCGCTGAGGCCGGCCATATCGATGTCCTGTGCTGTAAATATGCCGTTTTGGCCTTCCCCGTCAGCCTTAAATTTCTTTGAGCATACTCTTTCAAGGACCCTGGCGGCATCTTGCGGGCTGACATTTTCTATACCTATATCGCCGTTTTTAACAGCTTTTTTTCGAGGCATATAGGCGTGCTTGCTCTCCGGAAATCTGGCTTCTATCCTTTTCCTTATCTGCTCTCCGGCAAAATCAGGATCTGTAAATATTATAAGGCCTTTCTCCCTGTATGCCTTTTCAAGGAGCTTCCAGGTCCTCCCGGAAATACCGAACCCATGGGTCTGTATTATCAGGGCATCTGTTATCTGGCTCACTACAGCCGCATCATCCCTGCCTTCTACTACTATTGCTTCTTTTATGCTGAGCTTGTCCATTTTACTGTGTTTGTTCTTCCTGTGAAGGGTTCTCGTCGGAAATGATAAAGAGAAGTTCTCCGTCTTTTATCATCCTGAGAGTCTCTCTCGCCTGTTGTTCCATATATTCTGCTGAATTGACAAGCTGAGCCTCCACAGAAAGATCCTCTTTCATCTGGGTCAGTTCTTCGTTTAACTTCTCAAGCTTGTCCTTTTCACTTTTCAGCTGTATGAGCCGGACGGCAGAAAAGCCTATGGATACGACAAACAGCACGATGACCACAAAGGTGACCAGCCGCCTTACATTGGCTATCCTTTTGCGTTTTCGTTTTTTTTGGCTCAGATCTATGCCTGTGCCAGCCTCTGTGGCTGCGTCTGTCTCTGCGCCATCACCGCGGTCTTGTCCCATATCTTGCAGATAAGCCGCCTGGGCGGCTTTTTCTGATCTGCGGTCCTTATATTTTTCTTCTCTTTTTTTTCGGGCTTCTTCAATATTAAAGACTCTGTTATTTTTCTCAAATTCCCTGAGTCTCTTCCCCTTTTTGCTCATCTTGCCGACTCCGTTTATTTTTTTATTGTACCATAACAGTATTTTTTCCACAACCACAGGCCCGCCAGAAAGGCTGCCGCTCCCAGAAAAGAGAGCTTTCCGTTCCGGCAGAAAAATAAAAACTCTCCGATCATGACAGCTATTATGATACAGCAGCTTACCTGTGCCAAGGCACTCAGTGCGGTTATTTTCCTGTTCTTTGTCCCCTTTTTTACATTTTTGAGTATGAACCTGCTGATGAACAGTCTGAACACATTTATCACCAGCCCTGCAGCGATCCCGCAGCAGGCCATTACAGCCGCAGTCTGGATCTGGCTTTGTATCAGCTGGCTCATTGGTGTTTTTTAAGAAATCCCAGCAAAGTTCTTTTTTCTTTTATCTTTTTGTCTATGTAGCTGAAAGAGCAGATCTTTCCTGACACGACCAGGATACCTTCCTGCAGATCCAGCCTTTCTATGTTCAGTTTCTCTCCTGTCAGTTCGATGCCGCCGTCCTTCAGGTTCGCCCACAGATTATCCTCATCAAAGGCGTCAACATCCAGTACCTGGCTTATGGTGATCTTCTCTCTGTTTTCCAGTGTGATATAATGATTTTCCATATACTTTAAGGCTCCTTTCCCGTCAGATCATCTTCATAAAGTATATGGAAAAGCAGACCGGTTAAGAACCGGTCCGCTCAGCTCTTTTAAACATACAGTGACGGATCCACATGGACTCCGTTTACGATTATCTCGAAATGGCAGTGAGGTCCTGTACTGTTTCCGGTATTTCCTACTGCGGCTATGGTCTGTCCCTGGAATACACTTTCTCCTGCGGATACATACAATGCGCTGCAATGTCCGTAGAGTGTCTGCACGCCGCCGCCATGGTTGATTATTACCGTATAGCCGTATCCGTAGTACCATCCTGCCAGGGTGACCCTTCCTCCGTCAGAAGCCTTGATCGGTGTTCCTGTTGAGGTGGCATAGTCATCACCATAGTGCATGCGTCCCCATCTCCATCCGTATCTGGACGAGATCGGCACATTGACCGGCCTTATGAATGTACCTGTTCCTATCTTTGGCGGCACTTTCTTGGTACCTACCAGTATGATCTCGCTTACAGGTTCAATGATGACTTCTTCGCTCAGGTCCTCTCTGGCAGTTATCTCTCCGTTTTGCCTGGTTATCCTGGCGGTTATCCTGGCTCTGCCGTCCTGGCCCCCTCTGCTGGTCACCTCTTCACCCTCATAATAGTAACTTGAATCCTGATATTCGGTCTCATATGGTATCGTTTCGGCAAATGTGGTCACTTCAACAGTCTCAAGGGTCAGGAGCGGAACCGTCCTCTCTATTACAAGGGTATCTCCCACATGGATCATGGCATCTTCCGTAAACCATGGGTTAAGAGCTGTAAGCTCACTTGCTGATATGCCCAGTTTTTCACATATACCGTAGAAACTGTCTCCTTCAACTACGGTGTATTCTGCGGCTTCCTGACCTCCGCTGCTTATAAGGGACACTGCTTCTGATCTGCTGGTTATGTCTGTGAGTTTGGTGCTGTATGATTCGATCTTGACATCCTCCACAAAACCGATATATTCGTATTCCACATCATCAGAATCGCTGAGGAAGAGGTTCTTGACATCTTCCAGTACCTGCTGCGCTATCTCCTCATTTTCAACTACCGCTATCACTTCTCCGTCTGCAGTTATGGCGCTGGCCTGGGCGTTGATCTCACTCATGTATGTAAATCTCCGGAGAACATCATCCTGAGAATCGATTTCCTTGCCATATGAGACAACACTCCTGAATGTTATATCCTCTTCCGGATCTATTTCTATATTCGAGCCGTACTCCTGAGACAGCTCCTCACTGGCCAGATCAAGGATGTCAAGCACATCGGACTGTTCCTGTACTATGCCGAGCACCCGGCCGTTATATGAATATTCATAGCCGGTTGCAAGTGTAAAGGCTCCGCCCATGGCCACACATGCCACTCCCAGTACGCATGCGTCTTTTATTATGTCTCTGCGGTACTGCGCTGTTTTTATCCTCATATCATGGAGCTTTCGCCCTGATATCACGAGGCTTTTCAGTACAAACCATTCTGCTACGGCCGATGCCTTATCATAAAAATTGATGACCGCCGCACCGATCTCTATTATGCCGGATCCGCCTGCTTCTGCAAGTTCTCCTGCTTCTTCGCACATTTCATCAACGGCATCTACAGCGTCTCCTGCCTTTTCCCAGATGATTCCTGTGATCTTTTTTACTGCAGGCTTTTGTTCCTCTGTATCTTTTGTCTCTGAAGGAGCTTTTGCCTGCTCCTGTGTACCTGAAGGAACTTGTTCCTGCTCACCCGCACCTGAAAGGGCAGCCTCTTCCTGGTCCTTTTTCCTGACCTTTTTTATTTTTTTGATGAAGTTGAATTTTGCCATATTTCTGCTTCTCCAATTCTTTCTTCGACGCAGGAACAGCGGACCCCGTCCTCTGTTATCCCTGTATCTGAGCATTTCTCACAAGCGAATTTTATATCAGTATAATCTCTCCTGTAATTATTTTCAGTAAGCAATACGGCTCTCTCCTCCTCCAGAAGCGCCAAAAGCTTTTTGATCTCTTCAACCTTTTCAGGCTTGCCGCCCAGGATGACTTTGGAAAGATTTCTGCCAAGGTCCATCATTTCGCCGTCGATCTCTTTGATCCTCGGTATCCTGCTGTATACCTCTTTCTTTCTTTCCTCAGCTTCCTCTCTGGCCTTATTCCGCAGATATTCGTAATATCTGTTCAGATCGGCCTGGGTGACCGTTATCTTCGTGTTCACATCACGTCCGGATGATTTTGCTTCTTCGTACCAGTTTTCCAGCACCTTGTTTACATATCTCAAATTGGGCGATGAAATAAATGATGCTCTGGCACACGCTTCCATAACCCTTTCCTGATTAAAATGAAGCTGGTCAAACCATCTGTCTATCATTTCTTTTTCTGCGGCAGTCGCTCCTCTGTTGAGCCCAAGGCTGTTTAATATCTGCCTCTGCAGGCCTGACCTGGCTTCTATCTTGTCCAGATGTTCCTTTATATCCTTTTTTGTCAGCAGGCCATCGTCTGTCCACTGGCGTATCACTTTGGAAATATAATTTATTCCCGTTTTGCCTTTTTCGGCGCAGTAAGAAGCTGCCCCCAGTATTATGTCGTCAGTGGCTCCGATCTCTTCAGCCCAGGAAAAGATTTCTTTTGTCTCACGAGGGGAAAATGTCTTCCCCAGAAGATTTTCCATTTCATCCAGCAGATTCTTCAGCCTGTCACTTCCAAGCACATCGGCTGCCTCTGCTTCTTCAGTCTTTTCCCGTGCCGCCCCGGCGCTCATGTCCCTGCCGTACATCAGCGAACGCATCTGCCTGAAGCATATGTCATATCCGTCTGTGCCGTCCGAAGAAGTCCGGCTCACAAGACCCTGTCTCTCCCAGTAGGCCCATGCCTGATCTATCTTTTCTCCCGGCATTCCCAGCTGCCGGCTCATCTGCTTTTCAGTCATGGCCTCCCCGTTTCCGCTGTACAGAAGGCCGTAAAGATAAACCTTGACATAATCGCCGGGCGCCTGCGGCATATATTCATTGATAAAGATATTTTCTACTTCTGTTGTCAGAAGATAGATATCCCTTATTTTTTCCCGCTTAAAACTCATTTCGGTCCTCTCGGTTCAGATCCTCAAGGAGCTGCGCCAGGTCTATGCCATGGCCCTCTGCCGCCTGCATGAGCGTCTCATTTTCCGCTCCGGGACATCCTGCGCAAGTCAGAAAATATTTTTCAAAGATCTTTTCGTACTTTTCGTCCATCGAAAGGACTTCCGATACGGTCATTTCTTTTGTGATCATCTGAACCTCCACTCCTTTAAAGATTAGCCTTATCGCTGAACTTGGTAAATTTGCTTACCCATGTCAGCTCAACGGTTCCGGTCGGTCCGCTCCTGTGCTTTACTATGTTCACTTCGCAGACTCCCGGATTTTCGGTGTTATCATTATAAAAATCATCCCTGTACAGCATGATGATTATATCCGCATCCTGCTCTATGGAACCGGACTCTCTCAGGTCGGACATCAACGGCCTTTTATCGTTTCTGGCTTCAGGGTTTCTTGAAAGCTGAGAAAGGACGATAACCGGACATTCCATTTCCCTTGCCAGAAGCTTCATGTTCCTTGAAAGGGCGCTGATCTCCTGCTGCCGGTTCTCGCTCCTGTCGTCGCCTTTCATGAGCTGGAGATAGTCCACCACCACGAGATCCAGACCCTGTTCCAGTTTAAGTCTCCTGCACTTGTTCCTCATCTCTGTGACAGTAATGCTCTGGGTGCTGTCGATGACTATCTTGGTACCGTTCAGCGCGTTCAGGGCATAGTTTATATTTTCCCAGTCGCTTACATCCAGGTTGCCTTTTTTAAGCTTTTCTGACTCTATCCGCCCATGCATGGAAATAAGTCTCTGTCCTATTTCTTCCGCCGGCATTTCTATACTGAATATCAGTACTGAAGCTCCGGCATTTATGGCGCTTCTTTCGGCTATGTTCAGGGCAAATGCCGTCTTTCCCATGCCGGGACGGCCGGCGATTATCACAAGGTTGCCCGGCTGCAGACCGGCTGTCATTTCATCTATCTGTTTGAATCCGGTGGTCAGTCCGGTGATGTTCCCCTTATTCTGGACTGCCTCATCGATCATCTTTACATTGTTTAAAAGAACATCCTGTATCTTTACATAATCGTTTTTCTGCCTTTTTTGGGCAATGTGAAAAATATCGCTTTCTGCTTTGTCAAGAAGCTCTTCGGAACTGGTCTTATCTTCATACCCCCTTGCCACTATCTCTTCAGACGCAGCGATCAGCCTGCGTGTTACTGCTTTTTCAGCCACGATCTTGGCATATTCGCCGGCGTTGGCTGTTGACGGCACATCGGCTGTCAGCATGGCAAGATAAGCTCTGCCGCCTACCATATCCAGGGTCTTTCTCTTGCTTAATTCCTCGCTTACCGTAAGGAGATCGACGGCGGTATTGTTCCTGTAGAGTTTCAGTATCGCATCAAATATTTCCTTGTTGCTCTCGTTATAAAAATCTTCCGGCCGTACTTCTTCTGCCACATCAAGAAGCGCATCCTTGCTGAGCATGGCCGCTCCGATGGCAGATCTTTCGGCTTCTTCGCTATGGGGAGGGATTCTTTCCATTTTTATCTCCTGTGGTATTTTTCTGCTATTCTGCTTCTATGATGACTTTGATCTTGGCGTTGACATCCTGATAAAGTCTCATATCAACATCGGTCTGGCCCACCTGCTTGATCGGAGCGTCAAGTTTTACCTTCTTTCTGTCGATGTCCATCCCAAGCTGCATGTTTATTGCATCGGCTATATCTTTCGATGTTATGGAGCCGAATATCCTGCCGCCCTCTCCGGCCTTGATCTTCATTTTTATTGATGCTTTATTGAGTTTTTCAGCCAGTTCCTGAGCTGCGGCCTTTTCTTCGGCTTTTTTTTCTGCAGCGATGGCTTTCTGTTTCTCAAGCTGCCTGATGTTAGACTGAGTGGCCTCAGTTGCAAGCCCCCTTGGTATCAGCATGTTCCTGGCGTAGCCATCGCTGACTGTTACCACATCTCCGGCTTTTCCTGTACCTTTAACATCTTTATTTAAAATGACTTTCATTTTTTTACCTCCATTATATCGAGGATACGCTCCATTGCTTCTTCCGGACTCATATCTACCTGAGCGGCAGCAGTGGTAAGGTGTCCTCCTCCGTTGAATTTTTCCATTATTATCTGTACATTGACCTCGCCAAGGGAACGGGCGCTTATGACGGTCCTGCCGTCACTGTTCACGCCTGCGACAAAACTGGCCCTTGTACCTCTGACTGAAAGGAGCTGATCGGCAACCTGGGCGCAGATGACCTGCTCGTCAGGATGCTGTCTGCCGCAGATGGAGGTCATGATGCCGCCTTCATGGTATATGGCGCCGGCCATTGCTTCCGCTTTGATCGTGAAACTTTCCCTATCCTCCTGGAAAAATCTGCTGACTTCTGTAGGGTCTGCCCCCTGTCTCCTGAGCCATGCGGCAGCCTCAAAAGTCCTTACTCCGGTCTTTACTGCAAATCCGTTGGTGTCTACCATCATTCCCGCCAGCAGCGCTTCTGCCTCAAGCTTTTCGAGGGACTTTTTGCTGGTCATATACTGGAGTATCTCCGCCACCAGTTCGCTGGCTGACGATGCATAAGACTCCATATATGCCAGGACAGGATTTTCTATGAAATCTTCAACCCTTCTGTGATGATCTATTATTACTTTTTTTTCGCATATGCTGAGAAGTTCCGGGCACTGGACCATGCTGGGCCTGTGGGTGTCCACCACTATCACAAGGCTGTCTTTATCGGCAAGCGTCTTTGCCCTTTCGCTGGAAATAAACTTGTAGTTTCCGTTTTCTTTTGCCTGTTTGAATACAGCCTGCATTGCCTCCTTATAGTTGTCTATCACGATATAAGGCTCCTTGTCGTTGGCAGCGCACAGGCGCATTACGCCAAGAGAGGCTCCAAAACAGTCCATATCCGGGTTGGCATGACCCATGATAAATATCCTCTTTGACTGATCTATCAGTTGTTTTAAGGCATGTCCGACTATCCTTGATTTGCCCTTGTTTCTTTTTTCCACGGTATGTAGTTTTCCGCCGTAGTATTCTATCTTCATGTTACGCTTGAGGACCGCCTGGTCTCCGCCTCTTCCAAGAGCCAGATCAAGAGCTGCGTCGGCATATTCTTCAGTCTGTGCCGCTGTCTTTCCGCCTGCGCCCATGCCGATGCTCAGGCTTACCGGAAAGTCTGCCTCCGTGTCAAGTTTGCGCACTTCGTCCAGTATATCAAATTTTGCCGAGATGACCTTGTCAAGATATTGCTGTTCAACAGCCACTAAATAAGAGTCATCATTCATTTTATTTATTGAAGCGCTGATCTTTTCAGCCCATTTCCTTACCAGCTTGTCTATTTCGTTTGGCAGGGATATCCTGGAACCTACAGGCGTGTTGGCTATAAGCTCATCATAATTGTCTATCTGGATCTTGCCTATGCACAGCCTTTCAGCATTATACTTGTCTTTTAGCTCTTCAAGGCTGGTGACATCCTCAAACAGTATGGTAAGTTCGCCCGGTTCTTCACCGTCGACTCTCTGGCATATGAGTTTAAAGATCTTGCCGTTCCTGTTGAGCAGACGGTGAGTCCCGTTGTCGGCAGCCAAAAACAGATCTGCTGCCTTGATCCCCGTGATAGCGAAAATATCAGCGTCTACCACATTGTCATACAGAAAGACTTCTCCTATCTTATCTCCGGCGCTGATTATCTTGCCGTTCCTGTCTATGACACATACGGGCAAAGGAATATAGGATGTTATGAAATTTTCAAGTTTTACAGATGTCATATTTCTCTCCGTTCTTGACAGTTCAACGACATACCTTCATCTATTTTAACATTTATGCCCCGTCATTTAGTGTTGTTTTTGTGATTGTTATAGTATATCACATTTTTGTGCAGATTTCATCTACAAGATATGGTATCTATAGCAGTCCCAGCAAGAGATGAGCCACATCTGCCGCACCTGTACCTTTCTGGTGTCCTGATGAGGGGGCACATGCGTTTTCTGATGAATGTCTGGCCGCATACAGGGCAGGTGATCTTGTACCTGGGCTCTTCCTGGCTGATATCCGCAATACCCAGATCTTCCGGGCTGACAGTCCTGCTTATCAGGTATCCAAGTCGTTCCCTTGCAACGGATGCATATTTTTTCCATTTTTTGCCATGGTCGAAACATCCGGGACAGGTATGTATCAGCTCATGGGCCATTATCATCCGAATGTCTTCTTCTCTGCAGCTCAGTACATTCTTGGATATTTCAATGATATAGGCTTCATGCTGTCCTTGTCTTTTTTCCTTTTGGCAGCATCCCAGTCTTTTCTTTGTTCTGGTATTTATTCTTAATCCTTTTATGTTTGGGGATACAGGAATCCCGACAGATATGAGCTCTCTCCTCACATCCTGCAGGATTTCCCATTCTCTGTTATGATTTTGCATATCTTTTTCCATTAACGCAAAAGTCTCTCCTTTTAAGAGAGACTCTACTCCATTTTTAAAATAAACCCAAAAGGTGAAATGCGTAGATATAAGCGGCGTTTACTACTATCCCCAGAGGCATGAGGATCTTGAATTTGAGTTTTTGGGTCTTGTGCCGGAACACATATGCTCCGGCTGTTATGCCTATGGCGCCTGCGGCAAAGATCATGATAGTCAGTGTTTTCTCACTTATGCGCTGTCTGTCTTTTTCCGCCCTCCGCTTATCTATTCCCATGGTAATGAAAGTTATGATGTTCCATACCAGGATAAAGCCAATGAGCCAAACAAGAGGTTTCATGTGAAACAAATCTCCTATCCAAGTGTTTTCAACATATCTATCAGTCGATTAAGTTCTTCTCCCGAATAATATTCAATTTCAATCTTCCCTTTTTTAGGAGAAGGCCCGATATTTACTTTTGTTCCAAAGATCGTTTTCAACTCCTCCTCTGCCCTTACAGCATCAGGGTTTTTTCTTCTTGCTGCCGGCTTCTTCTGAGGTTTTGAATTTTTTGAAGCGAGAGCTTCCGTTTCTCTTACAGAAAGTCCCTCTGCAATGATCTTCTCCCACAGAGACTTTCTCTTGTTCTCGTCGTCTATAGTTACAAGTGTACGACCGTGAGCTGCCGAAATCTTCCCATCAGCTACGCTGTCTTTTATATAAGACGGCAACTTTAAAAGCCTCATTGAATTGGTTATATAAGGGCGGCTCTTTCCCACGCTTTTGGAAATCTGTTCCTGAGTAAGCCCGAAATGTTCGGTCATCTGTCTGAGGCCTTCGGCTTCTTCTATGGGGTTGAGGTCCTCCCTCTGCATGTTTTCTATTATGGCGATGAGCATGTTCTGTTCATCGCTGAGTTCTCTTACAAGACAAGGAACCTGATCCAGTCCGGCTTTGATGGAAGCTCTCCACCTGCGTTCACCTGCAACGATCTCGTATCCTCTGGATTTCTTTCTGACCACTATAGGCTGGATTATTCCGTTTTGCCTGATGGATGCAGCCAGTTCTTCAAGCTTTTCTTCGTTAAAGACCTTTCTTGGCTGGTTGGCGTTTGGGGTTATGTCATGTACTTTTATATATATTACTGAATCCTTATCCTCTGCCGGATCTTTTTTGTTGCCGTCATCATCTGAGGAAATCCTTACCGGCACATCTGCAAACAGGGCGTCAAGGCCTCTGCCCAGTCCGCCTTTCTTGGTTGCTGCCATTATTCTTCCTCCAATTCCAGAAATTCCTCAGCGAAATCCATATATGCTTCTGCTCCTTTTGACTTGGGATCATATGCGGTTATTGGCAGACCGTAACTTGGAGCTTCAGCCAGCCTTACATTCCTTGGTATCACAGTAGTATATACCTTGTCTCCGAAATATTTTTTGACTTCCTGAACAACCTGTGCGGACAGGTTAGTCCTTCCGTCAAACATGCTCAGTATGACTCCCTGTATCTCAAGTTCAGGATTGAGGCTCTTTTTAACCAGGTCTATGGTGCTCACCAGCTGGCTGACGCCTTCGAGAGCATAAAATTCACACTGAATAGGTATGAGCACGCTGTCCACTGCCGCCAGGGAATTTATCGTAAGCAATCCCAGGGACGGAGGGCAATCTATGAATATGTAATCGTAATCACCTTTTATCTGCTCAAGCCCTTTTTTCAGGGCAGTCTCTCTCTGATCCACCTGTACAAGCTCAACTTCTGCCCCTGCCAGATCTACGCTTGCCGGTATAAGGTCAAGATTTTCAACATCAGTTTTTATTATGGCATTCCTGATGTCATAATCCTTATCAACCAAAATGTTGTATACTGTATCTTCCAGCCCCCGCTTTGATACTCCCAGCCCGCTGGTCGTGTTGCCCTGCGGGTCTATGTCCAGTACCAGAGTCTTTTTACCTTTCAGTGCGAGACAGGCAGCTAAATTTATATTGGTCGTCGTTTTCCCTACTCCGCCTTTTTGGTTAAAAATTGCTATTCTCTTTCCCAAAATCATATCTCCTTTTTTTAGTATGAACATATTATATAACATTTCATCTTTTATTGCCAGACCAATTATCAAAAAAATAGATGTTTCACGTGAAACATCTATCTGTTTTAGGGAGTAATATGGTTACTTGGAGAAAGTCTCCTTTGTCTTCCTGTGTGAATTTGGCATTTTTTTCCATTTCTTTTATCTGGCCGAAAGCTTTTCGCAGTGTGTTCAGATAAATCTTATAGCTTATGTAATTTATCTTGTTTTTCTTTCTGATGGCTTCTTCTTTCTTGAGGAGGACTTCTTCAATCAGCTTTTCGGTCTGCTTCACATTCAGGCCGTTGTTTATGACCTTTTCTGTAACCTTTTGCCTGTCCTGATCGTCTGTAAGTTTGAGAAGCGCTCTTGCATGGCGTTCAGTAAGCCTGCTGGAGATGATTTTTTCCTGGATGTCAGCTGGCAGCGCCAGGATCCTTATCTTGTTAGATATGGTCGATTGGTTTTTGTTGACCTTTTCGGCTATTTCCGTCTGCGTCAGTCCAAAGTCGTCCATGAGGCTTTTATAGGCCTTGGCTTCCTCAATGAAATTCAGATCCTCCCGCTGAAGATTTTCAACCAGCGATATAAGGGCCGCCTCCTGATCCTCCATGTTTTTTATTATGGCCGGTATTTCTTTGAGGCCAGCCATCGTTGCAGCTCTGTACCTGCGTTCTCCTGCGATTATGGTGTATTTATCTCCGCCTGCCTTGAGGATGATAGGCTGCAGGACACCATATTCTTTTATGGAACCGCTAAGTTCTTCTATGGCTTCATCGCAAAATATTTTTCTCGGCTGGTTGGGATTTGCATAGATCCTGTCCATGGGAACAAAGACAACATTGGGGGACGGAGCCGTCGCCTGGTCTTTTATCCGAAAAAATCCTTTTTTCTTTTTATCCATCTGTGTCTCACCCTTTCTATGGGAAAATCATAACATTTCCCGAAGGGCTCATGTGTTTTTTGTTTCGCAAAAAAACCCTTAAAAACGCTATTTTAAGGGTTCTTTCGCAGGTGTCCCTGCTTTTCTTGGATATTTCGACCCGGTAGGGCCTGTTTTTTTTATCAGCAGCAGTTTGTGCTCGTTCCCTTCCCTGTCAAGCGGGGTCGGTATCATGTTCTCAAAACTGCCCCCCAGCTTTTTGATGGCTCCCTCTGCGGCAGTCAGCTCGTTTTCCGCATCCCTGCCTTTGTACGCCATCATATATCCTCCCTGCTTTACAATAGGAAGGCAGTATTCGCAGAGCACGGACAAATTGGCTACGGCTCTGGAAAGGCAAAGATCGTATTTTTCCCGGTGAGCCGGCTGTCTTCCCAGATCCTCTGCCCGGCCGTGGACGGTGATGACATTATCTATACCTATATCTGCACAGAGCTGGTCTATGACATTGAGCCTCTTTTGGAGAGAGTCCATGAGGACGAACTTTTTTTCCGGGGAAAAGATTGCAAGAGGGATCCCAGGAAACCCTGCTCCCGTCCCCATATCTGCTATCATGCCGGCCTCCTGATACTCCGGCAGCAAAATGCAGGAAAGAGAATCAAGATAGTGCTTTCTTATAAAATCCTCCGGCTCTCTGATAGCAGTCAGATTGATATGTTCATTCCACTGGAGTATACCGTTCATGTATGCATCCAGTTTGTTTATCATCTGGCTGTCCCAGGCTATTTGGTTTTTTTCAAAATATTCTATAAGGATCTTCACTGTTTTCCTCTTCTCATCTTCTCAAGATATACCAGCAGTACATTGATGTCTGCCGGAGAAACTCCCGATATCCTTGAGGCCTGCCCCACGGAAGCCGGCTTGATCTGGTCCAGCTTCTGGTAAGCCTCTATCCTGAGGCCCTCTATCTTTGAATATTCAAGGTCAGGGCTCAGTTTTTTATCTTCCAGTTTCTTAAATCTTTCTATCTGGGCTAACTGCTTGTTGATATATCCCTCATATTTTATGCGGACCTCAAGCTGGGTGACTTCGTGATATGAAAGGACCGGTCTCATATCGTCGTCCACCTCTGCCAGATCTTCATAGGTTATCTGAGGCCGCTTTAAAAGCTCTGCCATCGATATCCTGGACTGGACAGGCGAAGTGCCGTGTTTTTCCAGAAAATCGTTGATCTGGGCAGGCAGGAATGTCTTTCCCTCCAGCCGGGCCAGCTCGTTTTCTACATTTTCTTTTTTCTTCAGATAATTTAAATGCCTGTTCCAATTCACG
>UQOC01000036.1 GCA_900542565.1 uncultured Eubacteriales bacterium
ATAGACACTCCAATTGCAGAGCATCTGATCGTCGAGTTGTATTCCAAGTAATAGCATTTAGCAGCGCAAGTTAATGGCAAAACTTGGAATGAAAGGGAGGGTTTTGAGTGATAGAAATCGAAAAACCAACAATCAATAAATATATTGATGAAGACGGATGTTACGGTAAGTTCGTAGTGGAGCCTCTCGAAAGAGGCTACGGTACAACCCTCGGAAATGCTCTGAGAAGGATCCTTCTCAGCTCACTGCCGGGAGCTGCCGTTACATCGGTAAAGATCGACGGTATACTTCACGAGTTTTCTACAATACCGGGAGTAAAAGAAGATGTCACAGAGATCATACTTAACTTGAAGAAGCTTGCTGTCAGATTAGAAGGTGAAAATACAAAGAGAGCCATAATCAATGCTGTAGGCCCTAAAGAAGTGACTGCTGCCGACATCATAGGCGATTCGGATATCGAGATATTCAATCAGGATCTTCATATCGCCACTCTTGAAGAAAATGCTACTCTCGTAATGGAGATCAACTTTGCAAGAGGCAGGGGATATGTCCCGGCTGAGCAGAACAAGACCGAGAGCACACCGATTTCTGTAATACCTGTAGACTCCATTTACACGCCGGTGAGAAAAGTCAACTTCACCGTTGAAAACACCCGTGTGGGACAGGTAACAGACTATGACAGGCTTGTTCTTGAGATCTGGACTGACGGTTCCATCACTCCTGAGGAAGGCGTATCAATAGGTGCAAAGATAATGCAGGAACACCTGAACCTGTTTATCCAGCTTACAGATACCACCGACGCAATGGAGATCATGGTAGAAAAAGAAGAAGACCAGAAAGAAAAAGCTCTTGAGATGACCATCGAAGAACTTGAACTTTCTGTGCGCTCCTTCAACTGCCTCAAGAGAGCCGCTATCAATACGGTAGAAGAGCTTACTCAAAAGACAGAAGAGGACATGATGAAAGTCAGGAACCTTGGAAAGAAATCTCTTGACGAAGTAAAAGCTAAATTGGAAGAATTAGGACTTGGCCTCAAGCCAAGCGATGAATAATTCGCTGGAAAGGAGAATCTAAGAATGCCAGGATACAGAAAACTGGGAAGACCTTCAGCTCATAGGAAGTCCATGCTCAGAAATCTTGTTACCGATCTGTTCAGAGAGGGCAGGATCCAGACCACCGACTGCAGAGCTAAGGAAGCCAGAAGAGAAGCAGAAAAACTGATCACTTTGGCAAAGCGCGGAGACCTTCACGCAAGAAGACAGGCTCTTGCTTTTATCTTCGATGAGAGCGTTGTGACCAAGCTCTTTGACGAGATTGCGCCAAAATATGAAGACAGAAACGGCGGATACACAAGGATCCTCAAGCTGGGACCTCGCCAGGGCGACAACGCCGAGGTAGTGTTCCTGGAGCTGGTATAGTTTCTGAAAAGATAATAAAAGGACATCATCGATCCCGTAAGGGAACGGCGGTGTCCTTTTTTTCGTTGTGGAATCCCAGAGACAGGGGACTCTTTCTGCTGCAGCATCCCGGAGACAGAGGTGATCCTGCCTGCTGCCCTATGGGTTCCTTTTGTTTTGCTCCGCCTCTCTTTTACAAAGAATATTGTATACACACCGTCGCTGCAAGTTCCATACAATAAAACCAATATTTTCCTATGCAGAATGCAAAAAATACAGCCAGAAGCCACAAAAATAGTGTTAAAACCACACAAAATACACAAGTATTCTGTATACATTACCAAAAAATATTGACTCCAGGCATACAGACTCCTATAATACAGGTAACAAAGGGAAAAGGAGTTTTATGTGATGAAACGCCAGACCAGAGATATGAACGATTATAACATCCGTTCAGTGGAGAGAGCGCTCAGGGCTCTGCAATGTTTCAGCGGCAGCATGCGGGAGATCTCTCTGATGGAATTTTCCAGACGGCTGGAACTCAACAAGAGTACCGCTTTCCGTATACTTGCCACGCTAAGGAATGCGGGTTTTTTGGAAATGACAGACGACGGAAGATACAGGCTTGGCGCTGAGATCGCAAGACTCGGCAGGCTGACCGACAGCGACGGTTTTCTCAAAAGGGAATCGCAGCCTACGCTGAAGAAATTGGCAAAACTGAGCGGAGAGACGCTGTCTATCTGTAAATATGATAACGGAAGGATGGCCTGCATATCCAAGATCGAAAGCCAGCATGTGCTCAAATGCATCTGCGTCTTGGATTCAGATATCCCTATGTTAAAAGGAGCTACCGGGAAGGTTGTCGCAGCACATCTCCCGCAAGAGGAACTCAGACGCTGCATACAGATCCAGAAAATGGCCGGGAATCCGGTCAGCGACCCCATACAGCTTGAGGCTGATTTTAAGAAGATCCGAAAGAACGGATATTATATCAGCCACAGCGAGTATGACGAACGGATCAATGCGCTGGGGGTACCCATTTTCGGAAAATACGGGGAAGTTGTCGGAAGCCTGAGCATAGTCGGCCCCGACAGCCGCTTTGTAGACGATGCCATTATTAAGATTTTACCTGATGTTTTACAGGAAGTAAAAGACTTGTCCAAAAGAATGGGTTACGAAGAACCGGCTCCGGAAAAAGATATAGCTGTAAATGCTTAATCTTACTTGGATCGGCCCACGATCAGAAAGGAAAACATTATGGAAAGCTATGGAATTTTAGCATTGCTGCCTGCAGCCATTGTTATCACCCTGGCTCTGGTAACAAAAAAGACCCACCTTTCACTGGTTATCGGAATTTTTGTGGGAGTGGTCATATTGTGCGGAGGAAATCCGCTCACTGCCTTCCCTATCATGTTCAGAGACTATATAATACCGCCTCTGACCAGTGAGAGCAATATCAGAACGCTCATAATCATAGTTGTGATACAGGGCATGGCCAAGATGCTCAGGATCACAGGAGCCGGCCCGGCCATGGCAAATGCCATAAAGCGGATAGTCAAGACAAAGCGTGGCGCAGAAACAGTGACTACCGTAGCCGGATTTGCATTTATCTACACCGAACCTTGTTTCCTGCTGGGCGTTGTAATGAGACCTATAACAGAGGCATACAGGGTAACAAAGATCAAGCTGGCTTACATATGCGACTCTCTGGGATGCAACATGGCCGCATTGTCACCTATATGCAGCTACGGACCATATTATGTGGGACTCATTGCCGTTGAGCTGGCTGCACTTGGACTTCCGGGAGACGGATGGAATGTATACGGGGAATACTGGACTCATAACTTCTATGCCATACTGGCCATCCTGCTGGTATATTTCGTATGTATCACAGGTAAGGATATAGGGAAGCTTTATCTGGCTGAAAAGAGGGCAGATGTTACAGGAAGGCTCATAGGTCCTGGAGAAGTTCCTGTAGTTCCTGATAATCCGGAAGATATCCCTTCTGATGAGGAAAAGTTCCCGCTGAGAAACTTTGCCATCCCTATGATAACCATGCTGGTAGTCCTGCTGGGATGCGCTTTCTGGGAAGGAAATGTGATCGAGAACGGAGTAGTAGGAGCATTCAGAAACTGCACCATAACCCTTGATATAATATGCGGACTGACCGCAGCAGGACTTTCTTCCGTAGTGGTCGGCGCCTGCCAGAAGAGATTCTCAATCATCGAAGGATTCCAGAAATGGCTGGATGGCTGCTGTGTAGCCCTCAATGTAGTATTGATACTGGTGCTGGCATGGGCTCTTTCCAGCGTATCAGGGGCTCTGGACCTGAGCGGAGTCGTTGCAGGATTCGTTGACTCCATCGGAGTATCTCCGAGCATCATCCCTGCCTTCATCTTCCTTGCCGGAGCTGTCATGTCATTTGCAACAGGAAGCTCATGGGGAACTACAGCCCTGCTGATGCCAATAGCTGTGCCTATCTGCTATGATTACGGCCTTGGGATCGGCATCGGTGCGGCTGCTGCCGTAGCAGGCGGACTGTTCGGCGATCACTGTTCACCGATATCCGATACGACCATCAAAGCCTCGATGGCATCCGGAAGCGACCACATGGCGCATGTAACCACACAGATACCTTATGCTGTTACTGCCGGTGTAGGCACCTTCATCGCATATCTGGTTGATGGACTGACCGGAAGCCTGATCGTAGGTATTGTCGTAGGACTTGCGATCATGATCGGAGCGATAATGGTACAGAACAGGATGGCTGTGAACAAATACAAGGATTACGACTTTGACGCTGAGATAGCGCAAAGCGGCGATCAAGCTGAGACTGCGGGGGCATGATGCCCCCCGTTTGCCCAGAGGGCATAAAGGAGTCAGACCATGAAAAAGATTGATATGATCGTAGAAACTCACCACATGTTTACCATGAAGGGAGACGGTGTGGGTTATGAAGAAGGCAAGGTTGTGGCAGTCGACAAAGGCAAGATCGTTGCCATAGGAACAAAAGGAGAGATAGCAAAAGCGTATGAGGCTGATGAAGTTATCGACGGCAGCGGTCATATAGTTTTGCCGGGACTCATTGACGCCCATATGCATACCACTTCATCCGCGCTCAGAGGAGTAGCCCAGGATGTGAGCAACTGGATGATGCATGGAGCAGGGCCTTTCCTGACCAATGCGACCAGGCAGACCCGTGCCGCCAGCGGAAGGCTGGGCATTGCAGAGGCCGTTATGAACGGGACTACCACCATAGGCGACGAAGGTCCTTTTGAAGGGCCGGTATGTGAGTTTGTCAATGAGATCGGAGTCAGAGGAAATATAGGGTGCCGTATCAGGAGCGCCATAGACAGAGTATATGCTCCGGGAGAGCTTTACGATTATGACAAGGATTATACCGAAGAAACCCTTGGAGAAGCAAAGGAGATCTTCAAAAAATGGCATATGGCAGGCGATGGCAGGATAAGAGTGATGTTTGCGCCTCAGGGGCCTGATTTCGTCAGCGAGGAAACGCTGTATGAGGCACAGCAGCTTGCCAGTGAAAACAACACCTTCATGTATATGCATCTGTCTCAGGGAGACAGAGAAACGAAGCAGATGATGATGCGCTACGGGATGCGCAGCATAGACTGGCTGGAAGAAAGAGGTCTCCTTGATGACCGTCTTATAGGGATACATCTTACAAATGCACAGGAATACGAAGTGAAAAAGGTCACAGACCACGGCGCCAGGATGGTCGTATGTACCACCGCCATAGGTGTGATCGATGGTATCGTACCGCCTGCCAAACAGTTCCAGGATTTTGGCGGAAGAGTGGCCCTTGGCAGCGATCAGGCCAACGGGAACAACGAACACAGCATTTTCAATGAAATGCGTATGACTGCCATACTCAACAAGGTAAAATACGAGGATCCGGAAGTCATGCCATGCTGGAAAGTGCTGAGGATGGCCACCATAGAAGGCGCAAAAGCTCTGGGACTTGATGATGTGACAGGCTCCATAGAAGTCGGCAAAGATGCCGATATGATACTTGTTAAGACTGATGTACCTGCAATGCAGCCGATATACACAAGACCGATGAGGAACATAGTGCCAAATCTGGTATATGCGGCCAACGGACGGGATGTGGATACAGTGATCTCAGGAGGAAAGGTCATCGTAAGGAACAGAAAACCTGTAACTTTCGACCTTGAAAAGATCTTTGCCGAAGCCCAGGCTGCAGCTGATGAACTTGTGCCGGCAGCCGAAGCGAAATTCTGGGAAGTAAACGGTGCAAATGCAAGATATATGAAAGAGGGAAAGCTTTAAGCTTTCCCTTTGGCAGCAAAACGCAAAAAAGGAGAACAGTCATGGCCGATAAGATAACTTTTACTGCGGCAGGAGATGTGTTCATGAACAGGCCTCTGCCGGAAACAGGGTACAAAGGCCTGGATGAAATTTCTGAACTGATAAGGGGATCAGAAGTCAGGTTTGCCAATCTGGAAACCACAGTCCACGACAGGGAGGGATACCCTTATCCTTTCAGCGGAGGAACATGGGCCATGGCATCACCGCAGATACTGGAGGATCTGAAAAAATTCGGATTCAATATTTACAATGCCGCAAATAACCATTCAATGGATTACAGCCACAACGGCCTTGAAGCAACCATCAGGCATCTGAAAGAACATGATATCAGGTTTGCAGGCATAGGAATGAACCTGGCAGATGCGGCGGCTCCGGTATATCTGGAATGCAGGCAGGGGCGAGCGGCGCTGATAGCAGCTACAGCCACTTTCCATGAGGCATGGGCAGCCGGCAGCCAGAGGATGGATATGCAGGGAAGGCCGGGAGTAAATCCGCTGCGGCACATTGAAAAATTTTTTGTTACAAAAGACCAGATCAAGGCCCTCAGGGATATAGCCCGCGGCACGCTCATAGACGCACAGCAGGAACTGGATATAAAAGAAGGATTTGCAGTTGAGACGCCGGGCTCATTTAAGTTTGCAGGCCGTGATTTTGAGGAATCGGATAAGACCTATAAGCAGACTGTCCCTGACAAAAGGGATATGGACAGGATAAGCGCCTCGATCAAAGAGGCGGGATCACAGGCCGATTGTGTTCTGGTCAGCATCCATTCCCACGAGCTTGGCGGGCTGCGCAAAGATTATCCGGCGGAATTCCTCAGGACTTTTGCCCGCAGCTGCATAGATGCAGGAGCCTCGGCAGTCATCGGCCACGGCCCCCATGTACTGAGAGGCATAGAGATGTATAAAGGCGGCGTGATCTTTTACAGCCTGGGGAATTTTATATTTGAAAACGATACTACAACGCATCAGCCGGCTGATTTTTATGAGAAGTACGGAATGCCGCCGGACTCCCAGGTCGGTGCGGGCATGGATAAAAGGAGCAGAGGCGGCAAAGCAGGACTGGGAGTAAACAAAGATGTGTGGAATTCCGTGATCGCCAGATGGACATGGGAGAGCGGAAAGATCAAAAGGATATATCTGCATCCTATAACCCTCGACCAGGAACTTTCCCGTTATCGCAGAGGACTGCCCCGGCTTACAGGCGATGAGGCAGTGCTGGCACAGATGCAGGAACTGTGCAGGGAAATGGATACCGGGCTGACAATACGAGACGGCATAGGATACATAGATATTTAGGAGGACAGTATGATCTGGGATAAGCTTATCAAGAACGCACACATGGTAACTGCCTCAGGCGACAGCCATGGAGATATATACATAAAAGACGGCAGGATAGCAGCCATTACCCAATGCGGCAAAGAAGGGCTGGGGGAAGCTGCGGAAGTCATAGATGCAGCAGGCATGCTTGTTTTTCCAGGTTTTATAGATACCCACTGCCATTCAAGAGACGGCTCAAAAGGCGCATGGCAAAAGGAAGACTTTGCTCATTCTTCGATGGCGGCAGCAGCAGGGGGCATAACCACTATCCTTGAAATGCCCAACTGCAATCCGGCCATATATTCCGTTGAGAATCTGCAGGATCTGATCGAAACCATAACACCTAAAGCTTATGTGGATTTTGGCGTCTGGGGACTTTGCCTCGGAGATCTGAACAAAGACCAGCTGAAGCCCCTTGCAGACGCAGGGGTAGTAGCCTTCAAATTTTTCTGGGGCTATGCCATAGATGCAAAGACATATCAGCTCATATACAACTATGAGGAAGGCATGAAAGATGTGATACCGCCTTTCAGCACGGGAGAGGTCTACGAACTTTTCCGCAATGTGGCAAAGACCGGTAAAAAGATAGCCATCCACGCAGAGGACTTCGGCATCATCAAGACTCTGACTGCCGAGGCCAGAGAAAAGGGAATGAACGATTACGACGGCATGCTCTATTCAAGACCGGATTTCAGCGAGACAATAGTGATAGATACTGCCATCAGGATCGCAGAAGCCACAGGCGCCGACCTGCATATACTGCATCTTGCTGCAGGCGATGGAGTGGAGATAATAGAAAGAGCACGCAAAAAAGGAAGCTCTGTGACCGCAGAGACATGTCCGCATTATCTGGGGCTGACCAGCGACGATTACGCCCACGCAGGCACATCCATGAAAGGCTATCCGCCTGTAAGGACAAAATACGACAAGGAACTGCTCTGGAAGGGACTGGCGGACGGTGTCATATCTTTCGTGGCTTCAGACCATGCTCCCCACACACCTGAGGAAAAAGCTCAGGACATCTGGTCGGCTCCTGCAGGTATGGTCACCATAGAAACCATGGCTCCGGTCCTCATAGACGGAGTAAATCATGGCAGGATAAGCTGGAACCGGCTTGCCGAAGTCCTTTCTGAAGCTCCTGCAAAGATGTTTGGCCTTTATCCTTCAAAGGGCTCTCTGGAAGTGGGAACCGACGCCGATATAACCATAATCGACCCTGATATGGAATATGTCATGGATCAGACCAAACTTCATTCCAGGACAAAACTGTCGCCATTTGACGGACGGCACATGAAAGGAAAACCGGTGTGCACCATAGTCAGGGGAAAGACGGTAATGAAAGACGGAGAAATAAAAGGAGACCCTTCAGGACGGTTTATCCGCCCGGAAAGGTAGGAAAAATGGTAAACATAAATTTTGCAGACTCTCTTAGAACATTGTTTGAGGATGTGGCCTGTATAGGTGCCCTGCCGGGCGGAGGAGTCACACGGCTGGGTTATACCGGGGATGAGGACAAGATGCATGGCTTTTTCAGGGAAGAGGCCCGCAAAAGAGGTTTTCATGTCTGGGAGGATGAGGCCGGAAACAGTTATGCATCCAACTGTTCCAAAGAGGCAGAGGGATATATCCTTATCGGTTCTCATCTTGATTCGGTGGTCGAAGGGGGAGAATATGACGGCGCCGTAGGCGTGTTTTCCGGGCTCCTGATCCTGGAAGCCCTGAGAGAAGCCGGTTATACGCAGCCTGTCAGGGTCGCCGCTTTCCGCTGTGAAGAATCATCCAATTTTAAGATCTGCACCATAGGCAGCGGGCTGATAACCGGCAGCATAGAAAAGGAACGGCTGAAAGGTGCGGTAGCCATAGACGGCAGACCCCTTGAAGAACATATGGCAGAAAGAGGGTTCACCTTGAATGTCCCCAGGATAAAGGGGATCAGGCAGTATATAGAGATACATATCGAACAGGGACGAGTGTTGGAAGATGCCGGAAAAAATGTCGGAGTCGTAACAGCCATAGCGGCTCCCCACAGGTATCTGTTAACCCTTGAGGGATTGTCAGAACATTCCGGAGCAACTCCTATGAAACTGCGGAGAGATGCCCTCTGTGGAGCTGCAGAGATGATACTTGAGGTTGAGCGGATAGGACGGGAAGAAAGCTTCCGCCATTCAGTGGCTACAGTCGGCGCGATAGAGAATCATCCCAATGTTATGAATTCCGTGCCTGGCTTTGTAAAAATGCAGATCGACATGAGGGGCATACACGATGAAAATATCTGCCGAATGGAAAAGATGCTGAAAGAAAAGCTGGCGGAGATATGTTCAAAGAGAGCCCTGAGATATGATCTGAAAAAAACCGACGAGAAAAAGCCTGTCATTCTGGATCGTCAGATGATAGATGACCTGGCAGAAGCCGCCGGAAGAGAAGGAATATCATGGATGAAGCTGCCAAGCGGAGCAGGACATGACGCCATGTCCTTTGCCTCCATATGTCCGACAGGAATGATCTTCATACCATGCCGGGATGGAATAAGCCATAACATCAGAGAGCATACCGAGTATGGGCAGATCGCCACAGGGATCAGGACCGTACTCAGTTACATCCTTCACAGCTCCTGATCTTACTTTTGACGAAAAAAAGGTACAGGTGACCAAAACTTAAAAAAATAAAGTTTATGTAAAGATAAAATCTCAAAATGCGAAATATCCTTAAACCCGTTGACTTTTGACATGTTTAAGGATATTTTTATATAGACGGCATGAACTGTCAAAAGGAGGATCAGACTATGAATTTTACATATCAAAACAAGAGAAGCGGTATAGGAGCTCCTGATAAGCTCTTTGGCGTTTCGTCAAAAGCAAAGGAAAGGATCGCTCAGATAGGAAGAGAGAATGTCATAGATTCCACCATCGGCGTTCTTCTGGCAGACGATGGCAGGCTGGTGGTGCTGGATTCAGTAGATAAATGCGTAAAAGCCCTAAGACCGGACGACTACGCACCATATGCACCTATACTGGGAACATCTGACTACATTGAAGCAGTAAAAAAAGCCGTATTTCTGGACCAGATGCCTCAGAAGCCTGTCGCAGCGTGCTATACACCTGGCGGCACCGGAGCCATCAGAAACGCTGTTTCTGCTTATACACAGCCGGGAGACGCAGTGCTCACATCTGACTGGCACTGGAGCCCTTACAAGACCATTTCCGAAGAGATCGGAAGAACACTGACCACATACACTCTCTTTGACAGTGAGAATAAATTTAACGCTGAAGCGTTTGAAAAGAAACTGGCAGAAGTCCTTGATCAGCAGGACCAGGCTTTCATCATAATCAACACTCCGGCCCACAACCCGACCGGATACACTTTCACGCTGGAGGATTGGGACAAGGTGCTGGCGGCATGTGAAAATGCTGCGCCTAAGAAAGTCGTGCTCCTTACGGACATCGCATATATGGACTTTGCAGGAGACGCTGCAGAGAACAGAAAGTTCCTGAAAAAACTCGAAGCTGCACCGTCAAATTTGCTTCCGCTTATTGCTTTCTCCGGTTCAAAAGGATATACTATGTATGGAATGCGCTGCGGAGCGCTCATATGCATAGCTCCTGACGAAGAGACGGCAAAAGAATTTAACGATGTTATGCGCATAGAATGCCGCGGATCATGGTCCAACGGCAACAGAGCCGCAATGAGTGTCATAGCCGGGATCGTCAGGGATGACAGCCTGTTTGAAAGCGTTAAGAACGAAAGAGACTATTATATGGAAATGCTGGCAAAGAGAGGCCGCGCCTTTATGGAGGCTGCCAGAGCCGAAGGCCTTGCGACATGTCCGTATGATGCCGGTTTCTTTATAACGATACCGTGTGAAAACGCAGAAGAAGCAGGGCTGGAGCTGCAAAAACATGATGTCTTTGCCATAGTCATAGGCAAAGGCATAAGGGTCTCCGTGGCATCTAATACGGAGGAAGAATGCAGGATCATGCCGGCCAAGATAAAGGCGGCCATTGAATCATGCAAATAATTGAAAAGATGAAAAATTTAGATGAAATTGATCTGAAGATAATCAGACTTCTCAGAGAAAACGGACGCATGTCTCTCAAGGAACTTTCCAGCGAAGTTTTCCTTACACCTCCGGCAGTGGCCGCAAGGATAGAGAAACTCAGCAAAGAAGGCTACATCAAGGGGATCCACGCCAAGCTGAACATGGAAAAGCTGGGATACGGCATCAAAGCTTTTATCCAGGTCAGCGTGCCGCCTGAGAAAAGCGGAGAATTTTACGATTTCATCAAGAAACAGGAATGTGTCCTGGAAGGAGACCACATAACCGGAGAATATTCCATGCTCCTAAAGGTGATATTCCCATCCACCACCATGCTAGATGAGTTTATGGGAAAACTCCAGCAATTCGGCAAGACTGAAACTTCCGTCGTGTTCTCCACATTTTTAGAAAGACCATAGTGAGTATATAATTACATATCCAAAGAAACCTACCTGCCTGCCCGTCAGAGCAGGGAGGTTTCTTTTTTTGCGGAACTGTACAAAGTTTTATGAGAGACAGGAAACTTGTTTTGTGATAAAATATTGAGAGCAGATAAAGGGGGAAAATATGAACTTAGACCATCTCAATAAACAACAAAAAGAAGCCGCCATGTGTACAGAGGGGCCGCTGCTGATACTTGCAGGCGCAGGCAGCGGCAAGACTGCGACCATGACCCACAGGATAGCATATCTGATAGAACAGGGCGTAGCGCCATCGGCGATACTGGCGGTCACATTTACCAACAAGGCTGCGGCAGAGATGAGACAGCGGGTACAGAAACTCATAAGAGGCAGAGCCTCGGATATGTGGATCATGACATTCCACTCCATGAGCCTGAGAATGCTCAGAGAACACTGGCAGGCCGCAGGCTATGAGAAAAACTTCGTCGTATACGATACAGTAGACCAGAAAGCTCTGGTCAAGACTGTTCTTAAAGAACTGAACATAGACAGCAAGGAATATCCGGTCAACTACCTTCTCAGCATCATAAGCAAGGAAAAGGAAGCCGATTTCGGGCCCGAAGAATATATCCAGCGGGAGGGAGAAAATTTTCGCTCAAAGGCCATATACAATGTATACAAGGCATATCAGAAGGGGCTCAAACAGAACAATGCCATGGATTTTGACGACCTGCTCAGAAATGCACTTCATCTGCTGAGGGATAATCCGGACATACTGGAGGATTACAGAGAACGGTTCCGCTACATAATGGTTGACGAATATCAGGACACCAACCACATCCAATACAGGATGATCAAGCTGCTGGCAGGGAAATATAAGAACATATGCGTGGTGGGAGACGACGACCAGTGCATATATCAGTGGCGTGGAGCCGACATAAGGAACATACTCGACTTTGAGAAAGATTTTCCCAATGCCAGAGTCATCAAGCTGGAACAAAACTATCGCTCCTGCGGCAACATACTTACTGCGGCCCATTCAGTCATCAGGAACAACCGCGGGCGTAAAGCCAAAAAATTATGGACAGACCAGGATCCGGGCCACAAGATAGTATATGCACGGCTTGACAACGACAAAGAAGAAGCAAGATATGTGGCAAGAGAGATAGAACTGCTCAAGGGACCGGGAGTGAGCTACGATGACTTTGCAGTCCTTTACCGTACCAATGCGCAGTCAAGACTTTTTGAGGATGCTCTGCGCAAAAGCAGGATACCATATCAGATACTTTCCGGATTCAGTTTTTATGAGAGAAAAGAAACAAAAGATATGATCTCATATATGCGGCTGATCGTCAATCCAAAAGATGACATGGCATTTGCGCGGGTCATCAACGAACCAAAGCGGGGAGTGGGAGCCAAGACCATAGAAAAGCTGCGGACCCTTGCTTCCGTAAGGGGAGAATCAATACTCGAAACAGTTTCAGATCCTGAAGTTGCAGACGGGCTTTCTGCCAAGTCCAGGGAAGCAGTCAAGCAGATGACCCAGGTGATAGACCTATGCCGCAGGGAAAGGGAAAATCTGCGCATATCAGATATATACGACAGCCTGCTCATAAAGACAGGATATATGAAGGCCCTTGAAGATGAAAACACCATTGAAGCCGAAGGGCGCATTGAGAATCTGCTGGATTTCAAATCGTTCATATACGATTTTGAAAAAGAAAAGCAGGATGCAGGCGAGCCTGCCACTTTGGAGGAATTTCTTGAAAAAGTGGCAACTGACGGAGATGCTGATAAATATGACGCCGGATCAGGCAAAGTGACACTTATGACCTTGCACAGCGCCAAAGGACTGGAATTTCCGGTGGTGTTCATGCCGGGAATGGAGGATGGGCTCTTTCCGGGACACAGGGCAATGGACAGTGAAGATGGCCTCGAAGAGGAAAGAAGGCTTTGTTATGTTGGCATAACGAGAGCCAAAGAGAGGCTGTTTATGACAAGCGCATCCTACAGGATGATGTACGGACAGGGCGACTATACAAGGGAATCTGTGTTCATGCGGGAACTTGACCCGGCGGTGCTGGATCCTGCGGGGGATATGGCGTATATGCCGGGACGCAGGACCAATAACAAGCTTGGCATAGACACCGGCTCTCTGGACGGCTTTGCTGCCCCGGCCGGAAAACCATATGATATGCTTGGGCGTGCAAAAAAGAACCTGGAGACTAAAGCCGCATCCCAGACCGTTGATCTTACCGCCGGGGACAGAGTATACCATGGAAAATTCGGCGATGGACTCGTACTGGAAACAGACGATAAGACCGTTACGGTAATGTTCCAGACAGCAGGACGAAAAAAGCTTGCAAAGGGAATAGCTCCCCTGAAGAAGCTCTGATATAAAAGTCCGTATACGAAATCAGTGCCCCTGGGGCCTAAGAAAGGAAACCTATGGAAAACAGTCATCAAAAAGAACAAAAGATAAAAAGGATAAAAGAGCTGACCGGCCTGCTGAGCCGGGCGTCAAAAGCATACTACCAGGAAGACAGGGAGATGATGACCAACCTTGAGTATGATGCCCTGTATGATGAACTGGAAGCGCTTGAGAAAGAAACAGGGGTGGTAATGGCCGGAAGCCCTACAATGACCGTGGGATACCAGGTGCTTTCAGATCTGCCCAAAGAAGCCCATCCAAAGCGGATGCTGTCTCTGGACAAGACAAAAGATGTGGGGCAGCTCATATCGTGGATAGGCGATCAGGACGGGCTCCTTTCATGGAAGCTGGACGGGCTGACCATCGTGCTGACATATAGGGACGGAAGTCTTTTTAAAGCGGTCACAAGGGGAAACGGCGAGATAGGCGAAGTTGTCACCGCCAACGCAAAGACTTTTGTAAACCTTCCGCTGTCCATTGATTTTAAGGGTGAACTGATATTAAGAGGAGAAGCGGTCATATCTTATGAGGATTTTGAAAAGATAAACCAGCAGATAGAAGATGACAGCGCCAAATATAAAAATCCGAGGAATCTCTGTTCCGGTTCTGTGCGCCAGCTCAGCAACAAGATAACCGCTGACCGCAATGTGAGGTTTTATGCCTTTGCTCTGGTTTCAGCCCAGGGACTGGATTTTGCCAAAAGAGAAGAACAGTTCAGATGGCTTTCGGAACGGGGTTTTGAATGTGTGGAGTATGAAAAGGTCAGCAGGGATACCATGGCAAAAGCCGTAAGGGAGTTTGCAGACAGGATAGGATCAAATCCCATACCATCTGACGGCCTGGTGCTCACATATGACGATATAGCCTATGGCACTTCTCTCGGACAGACGGCAAAGTTCCCAAGAGATTCCATTGCCTTCAAGTGGAAAGATGAACTGAAGGAGACAACTCTCCGCCAGATAGAGTGGAGTGCGTCAAGGACAGGGCTGATAAACCCCATAGCGATCTTTGATCCTGTGGAACTTGAAGGGACAACTGTAAGCCGGGCTTCAGTCCATAATGTGAGCGTCATGCGAGAGCTTAAACTGGGAATAGGCGACAGGATAACCGTATACAAGGCCAATATGATAATACCTCAGATAGCCGAAAACCTTACATGCAGTGACAGTATTGTCCTGCCTGATGTCTGCCCGGTCTGCGGCAGACCGGTGACGGTAAGGGAGGAAAACGGAGTGACGACACTCCATTGCAGCAACCAAAACTGCCTTGCCAAGCAGATAAAAAAGCTGACCCTGTTCGTATCCCGCGATGCCATGAACATCGAAGGACTTTCGGAAATGACAATAGAAAAGCTGGTGGACGAAGGTATGGTAAAGGAGCTGGCAGACCTTTTCCGCATGGATCAGTTCAGGGAAAGGTTTACTGAGATGGAAGGTTTCGGAGAAAAGTCTTTTGAAAACCTTCTAAAGTCAGCAGAAAAAGCGCGGCACACCACTCCTGACAGGCTGCTTTACAGTCTTGGCATACCCGGCATAGGAAGAGCCAACGCCAGGATGATATGCCGGGCCTGCGGCAACAAGTGGAAAAAGATACAGGAACTTTCCTTTGAAGATCTGACTGCCATAGACGGAATAGGAGATATCATGGCAGGAAGCTACCGGGAATTTTTCAGCAGCGAGGAAAACAAAAAGACCGTGGCCGATCTTTTGGCGATCCTTGATCTTGACGAGACTGAAGAAAAGACCGGAAACACTCTGGCCGGAATGACTTTCGTCATAACCGGAAGCCTTGACCGCTACGAAAACAGAGATGCGCTCAAGGCTGATATAGAAAAGGCCGGCGGCAAGGTGGCAGGTTCCGTCAGCGCAAAGACCAGCTATCTCATCAACAACGATGTGAATTCTTCATCGGGTAAAAACAAAAAAGCCAGAGAGCTGGGGATACCGGTGATAAATGAGGAAGAAGCCATTGAAATGCTCAACGGAAACAAATGAAAAGAACATTATTTTGATAAAATCAAAAAATTTTTAAAAAATCAAAAAATGTTGTTAAGAATTTTTACCTGGGGGGGGGTATACGAGCGCGATCGTTCAAATTGCAATGATCGCGTTTTTTTGTTGAGTGGCACGCTTTTTGCTACTATATAGTATCAAGCACTTATATTTAAATGATAATTACCCCTTTGAGATTTCACCACCTTCCGAGAGGTGTTGTTGGGTGTTATTAAAGCCCCGGAAACCCTTGAAAATACGCCAATTTATCCATGCGAAGGCGTTATAGGCTGTTATCGAACATTACCGCATTTTTATGGCCTCACGGACGCTCGTGAGGGAAAAATTAAGGGCAAAACACAGGGAACGACAAGAGAATGAAGTGGCAAAGAGAACTGTCGTGATGTGTGCCAGGCTCCGCCGGAGCCTTCCCCTGTGTGAAGCCGGACAACTGAATATAGCGGCTCTTGTGAGCCGATGGATTGACGGACATTAGTGTTTCTGCTGATGTCCGTTTTTCTATGCCTAAAATTAGATGCGAAAGGAGGTTCCGGGCTGGGCCTCCTTTTTGTGTCTCAATGGAGGTGAGAAGCATTGAGCGACAAGCCCGCGTCACCTGCCAGGGGACGAAAGAAAACCGCCCCGCCTGCCCAGCAGCCACCCCAGGAAGAAGTGGTGGTCCGCCTGCCGCTGACCGACCTTCACCCATTCCCGGACCATCCTTTTCAGGTGCGGGACGATGAGGAAATGCGGGAGACAATCCAGAGCGTCAAAGAGTATGGCGTGATTGTCCCTGCCATCGTGCGGCCCCGCGAGGAAGGCGGCTATGAGATCGTAGCCGGACACCGGCGCAAATACGCCTGTGAGCAGGCCGGTCTGGACACGATGCCGGTCCTGATCCGCAACCTGGACCGGGACGCCGCCACCATCATCATGGTGGACAGCAACCTTCAGCGGGAGAACATCCTGCCCAGCGAAAGGGCCAAGGCATACAAGATGAAGCTGGAGGCCATCAAGCGGCAGGGCGCACGAAACGATTTGACTTCGCCGAAAATTTCGGCGAAGTTGAGAAGTGATGATGAAATCGGCCAGCAGATGGGGGTCAGCGGCGATACCGTCCGCAACTATATTTCCCTGACGAACCTGGTCCCGGAGCTGATGCAGATGGTGGATGATGGCAAGATTGCACTTTCACCCGCTTATCAGATTGCGGCTCTCAAGCCGGAGGAACAGCAGATACTCGTCACCACGATAGACTATGAGCAGGCCACCCCGTCACTCTCCCAGGCCCAGCGGATGAAGAAATTCAGCCAGGCCGGGCGGCTCAATGAGGACAGTATGCTGGCAATCATGTCCGAGGAAAAGAAGCCGGAGAAATTCAGCCTGACTTTGGACGGGGACCGCATACGCAAGTATTTTCCAAAATCCTATACGCCCCTGCAAATGGAGAACACCATCATCAAGCTGCTTGAGGCATGGCAGAAGAAACGCCAGCGCAGCCAGGAGCGATAAAACCGAATACACTTAACCCGCCGGACAATCCATTTGCCCGGCCTTTTCATTTTCACAAGGAGGTATCCATGTATATCAACACTTTCAAATACACACCGGCAGATGTAGACTGCAAACTTTGCACCGAGTATGTCAAGAAATTTGGCTGCACCGCCTGCGGCTGCCCCTGGATGGCCGAGCGCATCGAGGCGGGCGTTGTGGGCTATGCAGAGGTGGTCCGGCAGATGTTTCCCCACGATAAGCGCCTGATGGCCCGCCTGGAACCGCTGATCCGGGATTTCCCCGGTATGCTCTGGCAGGATGAGCGCCACCGGCAGCGCATGGAGGGTGTGAAAATCCACCTGGGCCACAGCAAACGCCGGGACACGCCTGCTTTCTTTGCGGTCATGTTCCTGTTCACTTCCGATGAGGACATTTACCGCCGCGCCGGAAACTGCCTGTGCAGGCGGGGCGCGGAGTTCGACTATGCAAGCCTCCATGAGATTTCTCCCCACGATTACACCCTCTATATCGCTGCGCGGGGCATCTATACCAACGCGGGAGGACTGACAACCCGTGACCTGGCGGATGCCGAGGTTGTGGACGCTGCGGCGCTCCGCATGATCGTGAACGCCCTGCTCATCGCCCGGTATGGCTGTGCGGTCCTGGATATTCACGAAAGGGGGCGCAAGGCATGAAACCTCTGCATCTCCCGCTGGAAGGCCACGACCTGCTGGCTGTGGAACGGTTCAAGGACGATACCCGGCACATGGCGGAATTTCTCATCCTGTCCACCCACTGCCCCCTGGGGCGCAGGGGCCAGTATAAGCGGCTGTTTCTGACCGAGGACGAGTATGCCCGGATGCGGTCCCTGGAACGCCAGGGCCAGCTTCAGATCCGCCGCCACGCTGCAATCATCGAGGGGCATATCCTGCCCGACAAACCCAAAAAACGCCGCCATTGATGGCAGGCTCACCCATAGGAGGATTTAAGTATGGACGCTTATGAAGCATTGAAAGAAACCTTTGACGATCTGTTTCAGCAGGCGGTGGAGGAAGGCTGCTACACCGAGGACGAGGCCGCCGAGCTGGTGGAAAGCCTGGACATTTACAGTCTGTTGCAGGTGGTCCGCCACAATGCCACAACGGTGTATTCCTACATCACCCAGGGTAGGCAGGAACGGTCCTTCAACTACCGGGGCGAGGACCTGTTCCGCCAGAAGGCCACCCTGCTGTGTGAGGAAACCGACCAGGTGACAATGGAGATCGTGGTTGCTACCCGCACCTTGGAGCTGTGGCTCCTGGAAGATATGTCCCTGGCCGTTGTCTCCTGCGTGAGCGTGAACTACGACCATGACGGTTACATCACGCAGTACCGCACCATCAAGGATACGCCGGTCATGGACAGCGAGCTGTGCCTGGACCTGGGTGAGCTTGTGGAGGACTTAAACGGGCTGTGCGGCCCGGTGTATGAACATACCCAGCCGGTCTATGAACCGTAACCAGTAAGGCGGCTGGCCCCAGGGCCGGGCCGCCCTTTCAGAATGGGAGTGATGAATATGGCAGTTTTTCGCGTAGAGCGCACACGGGACTACACCGTGATGAGCAACTACCACTTGAAAGATACCGGCCTGACCCTGAAAGCCAAGGGGCTTCTCTCCATGATGCTCTCCCTGCCGGATGAGTGGAATTACACCACGCGGGGCCTGGCCTCCATCTGCAAGGAAAGCGTGGAGACGATTGGCAAGACCCTCCGGGAGCTGGAAAGCGCGGGGTATCTGACCCGCAGGCAGCTCCGGGGCAAGAATGGCCGGATCACCGATACCGAGTACACCATCTTTGAGAAGCCGGTCAAGCCCCAGCCGGAACCGGCACCGCCAGATACGGCTTCACCAGGTACGGAAAACCCGGATATGGTAAATCCAGATATGGAAACACCAGATATGGCTGTACCAGATACGGAAAACCCGCCGCAATTAAATACTAAGAAATCAAATATCCAAAAATCAAATACTCATGGATCAAATACTCATTCATTCTTTCCTTCTGCACCTGCGGCGGCAGAGACGGACGGACAGACGGAAGTGATGGAGAAACGAGAAGAAATCAGGGATCAGATTGAGTACGAGCATATCTGCAATTCCCTGAACCGGGAACAGATAGACGAGTTCGTGGAAATCATGCTGGAAGTGGCGCTGACCAAAAGCCCCACCATCAAGATTGGGCGGGATGCGGAATACCCCACCGCTTTTGTTCAGCAGCGGTTTGCGAAGATCACCTGTTCCCATATCGAAAAAGTGCTGGACGGTATCCACGAAAACACCACCCGCGTCTGGAACACCAAGGCATATCTGATGGCGGCGCTGTTCAATGCACCGTCCTCTCTGGACAACCACTACACGATGCTGGTCAATCACGACCTTTACGGAGGCGGCTCATAAGGGCCGCCTTTTCTGCACCCCGGACATGGGGAGAAAGGAGTTTTGCATGAAACGCCCGCTTGCGTATATCACCGCCCATTGGGGCGACAACGAGTTTGAGAACACCGAAAACGCCGCCAAATACTGCCGCCTGGTCTACGAGGCCGGATTTTCGCCGATCTGCCCGCTTCTGTTCCTGCCGCTGTTTTTGAAGGACAGCATCCCCCAGGAGCATAAGGACGGGATCGACATGGCACGCGACTATCTCCGCCGCGCTTCTGTGCTGGTGGTCTGTGGCGGTACGGTGGATGAGGCCATGAAGAATGACATTGCCGTGGCCGAGCGGCTGCGGATCACCGCCACCACTCTGGACGGTATTTTGACGGTTAAAGGCCAGGGCCGCGAGGAAGGGGGTGGAAAATGATGGAGCTGAACCACACAGAACAGATGGCGCTCTTTGAGGGACTGATGGATGCGGAATACCGAAAGCTCAAGCCACAGTTCCCGCGATGCCGGTTTAAGAAAGAGTTTTTTCCGGAAGGGATTTATCTGCACATCCAGAACGGCAGGCGGCACTGTGATGTGGAGGTCGGCACTGGCATCCACATCAACTGCTGGCGGAATGAGCGGTATGGCCGGGACGATGACTTGTGCAGTTGGAGCTATAATCCGCCGAAGGACGATCAGGTGGCAGAGCTTTCCCGGTATCTGCAAGAGGTTCATTTCCCCCTGCTGGAACAGCCGGAGCGCCGCTCTGATGAGCTGTTCCCAGCCATCTGGGAGTAATCGGCTATGCGGACACGATACCTGCTCCGCCGTCTGGTGGTCCCGCCTTAGACGGGGCCGCCGCTTTCATCCTGACAGAAGGGAGTGATTTTGATGCAGGAAGAAGTGGAAAACAGGACATTGACGCTGACGGTCAATGCCACCAAGTTCACCGGGCGGGTCCTGAAAGCGGCGCTTTCCAAGTACCTGGCCCACCGCAAGAACAAGAAGCTGCAAAAGAGCCGGGACAGCCCGGACGATGTAAAGCCATACGGCAAGGTCAGCATGGAGGACCTGAAAAAGCAGTACGGCGACATGAAGGAGATCGACCTGCAAGACAAGGGGCTTCGGAGTTTTGACCGGATTGCCCGCGAGTACAAGGTCCAGTATGCGGTCTATAAAACGGCAAAAGGCCAGTATCAGATTTTCTTCAAGGCTCCCAGCGAGGCGAGTATGAACGCCGCCTTCCAGAAGTATTCCAAGAACCGGCTGAAAAAGGAGCAGCGCCGGGAGTCGGTGCTGGGTAAGCTCAAGAAGTTCAAGGAGCTGGTGAAAGCCCCGGTCCCGAACCGTGAGAAACGGAGGGAACAGGAACGATGAGACAGCTCGAATTGAAAAAACTTCTGCTCCCCAACCTGCCCTATCTGCTGATCGGCCTCTATGCCACCAAGCTGGGCGAGGCATGGCGGCTGGCTCCGGGCGCGGACGCTTCGGCCAAGCTGCTGGGCCTGATGGATGGATTTGCCGCCGCCTTTCAGTCGGCGCTCCCCAGCTTTCACCCGGTTGACCTGCTGGTGGGCCTTTGCTGCGGGGCTGCCCTGCGGCTGGCTGTTTACTTCAAAGGCAAGAACGCCAAGAAGTACCGCAAGAACATGGAATACGGTTCTGCCCGCTGGGGTACGGCGGAGGACATCAAGCCGTTTATGGACCCGGTGTTTGAGAATAACATCATTCTCACCCAGACGGAACGGCTGACGATGAACAGCCGCCCCAAAGACCCCAGGACAGCCAGGAATAAGAATG
>UQOC01000037.1 GCA_900542565.1 uncultured Eubacteriales bacterium
ACGACAACACAAGGAGTTTGTCAAGCAAAAACTCCACAACAACTTGACACGGCCCTTTTCAAGCCTAAGGTTGACAAGAAAAAATAAGGGTGGTAACATTTTACCATCCGATATTTTTTTGAGAAAGAAGGTCAGCAAATGGGAAAAAACTATAAATTTGAAACTATGCAGATCCATGTTGGTCAGGAAAAACCGGATCCTGCCACCGATGCCCGCGCAGTACCTATTTATATGACAACATCTTATGTGTTCAGGGATTCCGCACAGGCCGCAGCAAGATTCGATCTGAAAGAAGAAGGTAATATATATACGAGGCTGATGAACCCGACTACAGATGTGTTTGAAAAACGCATGGCAGCCCTTGAGGGGGGAGTAGGAGCTCTTGCGACAGCTTCCGGGTCGGCGGCCATAACCTATGCAGTACAGAACATAGCCATGGCAGGCGATCACATAGTATCAGCTTCCAATCTTTATGGAGGGACATATAATCTCTTTGCAAACACCCTCAAAGACCAGGGGCTTGCAGCTACATTTGTCGATCCGGCCGATCCGGATAATTTTGAAAAAGCAATACAGCCAAACACCAAGCTAATTTATGCAGAAACCCTTGGAAATCCCAATGCTGATGTGATAGATATAGAAGCTGTGGCTGATGTGGCTCACCGTCACGGCATACCTCTGATAGTAGATAACACTTTTGCCACTCCGTATCTGCTCAGGCCTATCGAGCACGGAGCGGATATAGTGGTGCATTCTGCCACAAAGTTCATTGGCGGCCACGGAGCAGTAATGGGCGGCGTGATCGTAGATTCGGGCAAGTTTGACTGGACGCAGAATGATAAATTCCCAGGCATTTCCAAGCCCAACATGTCGTACCACGGCGTGGTGTTTACAGATATATGTAAAGATCAGGCATATATAATGAAACTCAGGAACACGCTCATGAGGGATCAGGGTGCGGTAATTTCACCATTTAATGCTTTTATGCTGCTCCAGGGTCTTGAAACTCTTTCCCTGAGAGTTGAGCGCCATGTGGAGAACGCGCTCAAGGTGGTCGGTTTCCTCAAAGACCATCCAAAGGTAGAAAGGGTCAGTCATCCTTCCCTTGAGCAGGGATATGGAAAAGAACTCTATGACCGCTATTTTCCAAGAGGAGCAGCGTCAATATTTACTTTTGATGTGAAGGGCGGAGCCGAAGCAGCCAAGAGGTTCTCCGAGAGCCTTGAGCTTTTTTCACTGCTGGCAAATGTCGCCGATGTAAAAAGTCTGGTCATCCATCCGGCCTCAACTACCCATTCCCAGATGACTGAGGCAGAACTGAGAGCAGGTGGGATCAACCCTAATACCATACGCCTTTCCATAGGAACGGAGCATATCGATGATATAATCGGAGATCTTGCACAAGCTCTTGACTCCATCTAAAGTAAAAGCCAGTAAAGAAAGGAGCGTGATATGAAATGCCGATAAAGATAGCCAACGGGCTTCCGGCACGAAAAACCCTTGAAAGTGAAAATATCTTCGTAATGGACGAGAACCGGGCTACGACCCAGGACATACGGCCTTTGAAGATCATCATATTAAACCTTATGCCGACGAAGATAACCACCGAGACCCAGCTGGCCCGCCTGCTGGGCAACACGCCGCTCCAGATAGAGGTGGAACTGCTGGCCATGAGCACCAGAGCGCCCAGACACATATCCAAGGAACATATGCTTACTTTTTATAAGGTGTTTGATGACATCAAGGATGAGTATTTTGACGGAATGGTGATCACCGGAGCGCCTGTGGAACTGATGGAATTTGAGGAAGTGGATTACTGGCCCGAAATCTGCAAGATAATGGACTGGAGCACTTCACATGTGTACAGCACATTCCATATCTGCTGGGGAGCACAAGCTGCCCTTTATCATCATTACGGGATACCAAAGAGGAGACTGCCGGAAAAGATGTTCGGCGTTTTCAGCCACAAGGTGACCCACAAAGGTTCTATTCTTTTCCGCGGTTTTGACGACACCTTCATGGTGCCACATTCAAGGCACACTACTGTGCTGAAAGAGGACATTCTTAAAGTGCCGTCTCTAAAGATTCTTGCTGAAAGTGAAGAAGCAGGCGTATATGCCATCTCTACCGATGAAGGCAGGAGGATATTCATAACGGGTCATTCAGAATATGACACCGATACTCTGGCCCAGGAATATTTTAGAGATAAAGAGGCAGGACTGGAGATAAAAGTACCTAAGAACTATTTTCCTGAGGATGATGACAGCAGACAGCCATCATGCTGCTGGCGGTCAGGCGCCAACCTGCTGTACTCCAACTGGCTCAATTATTTTGTATATCAGTCTACACCTTATGATATAAATACCGTTCCGGCGTTTAGATAATAGGGCAGATGACCAATAAATTCTGATGAATATCACAGGAGGAAATAAAATGTATGTAACTTGCTTGGACCTTGAAGGCGTACTTGTCCCTGAAATATGGATAGCTTTTGCAGAGGAGACAGGGATCCCGGAACTGAAAAAGACCACCAGAGATGAACCTGATTACAACAAATTGATGAACTACAGACTGGACATCCTCAGGCAGCATGGACTGGGACTCAAAGAGATACAGGAGACCATATCGAAGATAGATCCGCTGCCAGGTGCAAAAGAATTTCTGGATAAACTGAGGGAAAGCGGTCAGGCCATAATAATAAGCGACACCTTCACCCAATTTGCCAAGCCGCTGATGAAAAAACTGGGCTGGCCTACGATCTTCTGCAATGAACTTGTAGTGGGGGAAAACGGAGAGATCACCGATTTCAGGATGCGTATAGACAGGTCTAAGTACAGCACGGTAAAAGCGCTCCAAGCCATGGGCTTTGATACCATAGCATGCGGTGACAGCTATAATGATCTGGAGATGATAAAGGCAGGAAAGGCCGGATTCCTTTTCAGGAGCACAGACTCCATCAAGGAAGCAAATCCTGATGTTCCTGCATTTGACAGCTACGATGATCTGTTTGAGGCCATAATGGCTGCACAGAAATAGACAAAAAAAACTAAACCGGACCCCGTTTCAGCCCAGATGCGGAAAACTGCCGTGTCAAAATGGTACCGGAAGTTTTTTGAAAGGGATCATAGCCCCGGTCCGCCCCTCGTTTTACGGGTGGCACCGATTATTCTGGGCAGGACGGCAGGAAATGGACAGACGAAGAAAAGCAAGGGTGTGTGCACCCAAAATAAATAAAATTACGATTTCAGGGGGAGCCGCTCCCCCTGGAATTATATTTTTGATGAGTACAGGGGGAAAGGCTCCCCCTGAATAGATAATTTTGCCTGGAGCAGGGGGAAGATAAAACAGTGTTTTTTCAAAAAAAGCAGAGGCAGGGCAGGATTTTGACAACTATAGCTGTCAAAATCCCGCTCTGCCTTAATTTCTGATCCCCCTAAATCGGGCATTATATATGATCTGGGTGGAGCCGCTCCCCCTGGATCAGGGATTTTGTATGATATTGGTGGATTGATGGGGCCAGCACCTTCCGCACAGCCAGATCCACTTTGTGCAGACCGCCAAAGACCCGCAGTCCGGTACGGACATTCCATGACGGGAAGCCCGTCAAAGACGCAGCATGTTCAGCAGAGGTACCCGGCCATGACATTACCCAGCCATGACATTACCCGGCCATGACATTACCCGGCCATGACATTCATCAGAATTTTATCCTTCTGCTGTTTATGCCGACATTCAGAATCACTCCTACGGAGATCATACTGGCGATGACCGAAGTTCCTCCACCCGAAAGGAAAGGCAGAGTTATGCCTGTAACCGGCATGATGCCCATTGTCATTGCGATGTTTTCAAAAATCTGGAACAGGAACATGGCGGTGAAGCCAACTACTATTAGTGCGCCGTAAAGATCAACGGCTTCCCTTATCACACGGATGAATCGGTACAGAAGACCGCCATAAAGGAGGATGACGATGACGCCTCCAATGAAACCCAGTTCTTCAACAACTACGGAAAAGATAAAGTCTGACTGCTGGACCGGGATAAAATCCAGTTCTTTCTGCGTACCGTTAAACAGCCCCTTGCCGAAGAATCCGCCTGAACCTATGGCAACTTTGGATTGCCATACCTGATAATTGCCGGGCAGGTTCAGGTTGTCCGGATGAAGGAAGGCCTCGATACGCTGCTTCTGATACTCGCCGAGGAAGTTGTATATCACCGGCAGAGCTGCAATGGCGGCAACTATGGATTTAAGCAGGATCTTGTAGTCTATGCCTGCAAAAAATACCATGAATAGCCATACTATCATATACACCAGAGCGCTTCCCAGATCTTCTTTCAGGACTATGGCTATGATAGGCAGAGCATAGAGTCCGGCAAGGATAACGCCGCGGAATTTCTTTATGTCTTCACGGTGGACAGAAAGGTAGTTGGCCATAAGCAGGATGAAAAGTATCTTTACAAACTCTGACGGCTGCAGGGTGGTTACACCCAGATTCAGCCATGCCCTTGAACCATACTGTTCCAGGCCTATGCCGGGGAGATATACTGACAGCAGCAGGACAATGGATGCGATGTACAGGAACTTGCTGAGCCCCAGAAAAGCTGTATATTCTATGCGCAGCACAAAAATGAGCGCAACAAAGCCTAAAACATATGCCAGCGCCTGGACAAGGACAACCCTGCTCATGACAAAACCGTCATCATATACTGTGCTTTCCAGCATCAGAAGACTTATGCACCCCAATATCCCCACAAGTATCAATGTTATCTTATCTGCTTCCCGTAATGGGGAGAATAAATTTTTCATTCCAAAATTGACCTCTTTTAAATGTTCATGCAAATATCCATGGTAACAATTATAACCGCAATCATCCGATATATCAAGCCTTCTACAGTGAAGAACGGGAGAATTTAAAAGTATTATTTACATTTCCTTTATTTTGAGATATAATAACCATGTATGAATAAAAAACTGAATAAGAAGGAGGTGTTGTAATGGCTCCAGTCGTTGTAAAAATTATTATTGCAGCCTTGGCACTGGTCATAGGCGCGTTAATAGGATATATTTACAGGAAAAATGTCGGCGAGAAAGCTATCGGAAGCGCAGAGCAAAAGGCAAGGAACCTCATACTCGACGCTGAGAACAGATCCGAGACAATGAAAAAGGAAGCGATCCTCGAAGCTAAGGAAGAAGCCCACAGGCTAAGAAGCGAAGCCGAGAGAGACGCCAGAGAGAGACGAGCGGAAGTACAACGGTCAGAACGCAGGCTCATCCAGAAAGAAGAGTCTATTGACAGGAAACTTGAAAACATCGAAAAGAAAGAAGAAAGTATAGCCCAGAAAGAACAGAACATCATCAACAAGCAGAAAGATCTTGATACCATCATTTCAAAACAGCTTGAAGAACTAGAAAGGATTTCGGGATATACTGTAGACGAAGCGAAAGCCATATTGCTTTCCAACATTGAGAAAGAGGTTCGTCATGACGCTTCCGTCATGATAAAGGATATAGAGACCAAGGCCAAGGAAGAAGCGGACAAGAAGGCAAAGAACATTATAACAGGCGCCATACAGAGATGTGCGGCCGATCATGTGGCAGAAAGCACCGTTTCGGTAGTGGCTCTTCCCAACGATGAGATGAAGGGAAGGATCATCGGGCGTGAAGGACGCAATATCAGAGCCATTGAGACTTTGACAGGAGTAGATCTGATAATTGACGATACCCCTGAGGCCGTTATCCTTTCTGGCTTTGACCCTGTCAGGCGGGAAGTGGCAAGGATAGCCCTGGAAAAGCTCATAGTTGACGGAAGGATACATCCTACCCGCATAGAAGAAATGGTAGAAAAGGCTGAAAGGGAAGTGAACGCCACCATCAAAGAAGAAGGTGAACAGGCCGCCTTTGAGGTGGGTATCCACAATCTCCACCCTGAACTCATCAAACTGCTGGGCAGACTTAAATACCGGACTTCATACGGACAAAATGTCCTCAAACATTCGGTGGAGGTGGCCCATCTTGCCGGACTTATGGCGGGAGAACTGGGACTTGACATCAAGCTGGCAAAGAGAGCCGGACTGCTCCACGATATAGGGAAAGCTCTCGACCATGAAGTAGAGGGCACTCATGTGGATATAGGAATAGATGTCCTCAGAAGATACAAAGAATCTGAGGCGGTTATCAACGGCATGGCTGCTCATCACGGTGATTATGAGCCAAAGAGCATGGAGGCCGTTCTCATCGCAGCGGCTGACGCACTGTCGGCGGCAAGACCGGGAGCAAGGAGAGAAACTCTCGACGCATATATCAAGCGCCTTGAAAAACTGGAAGAGATCGCCAATACGACTCCGGGAGTAGAAAAATCATTTGCCATACAGGCAGGAAGAGAGATAAGGATAATCGCCAAACCGGAAGAAGTCAACGATGAGGAGATCGTTTTCCTGGCAAGGGAGATTTCCAAGAAGATAGAAGCAGAGCTCGAATACCCTGGTCAGATCAAAGTAAATGTGGTAAGGGAAACGAGAGCCGTTGATTATGCAAAATAGATACAAGCTGTAAAGGCTCCTTTTGAAGGGAGCCTTTTTTGACCCTAATGTCACAAACGGCCACAGGCCGTATGGGAAAGGAGAAGTATGACAACGACGCTGACACCGCAAGAGAATAAGACATTTTACAGCCAACTTGTAACCGTGGGGATACCGGTGCTGATGCAGCAGCTCATAGCGGTAGGCCTCAATCTGGCTGATACGATCATGGTGGGCAAAGTGTCCTCAAACGCTTTGGCTGCAGTCGGAGCAGCCAATCAGGTATATTTCGTGTACAGTGTTATCCTTTTTGGAATATTCAGCGGGGCGGCCGTGTATACGGTGCAGTATTGGGGAGTAAAAGATCTGGCCAGCCTGAGAAAGATACTGGGCATAGATTATGTTATGTGGCTTGCCTTGACCATACCTGTGGTCCTGCTGGCGTTTTTCGCTTCGCCGGTGCTTATGGGGCTGTTCACAGATGACCCGGAGGTCATAGCTCTGGGCGGCGACTATATGCATATAGCCTGCTTTTCATACATATTCAGCGGATTTACATTTTCAGTTACATATAATTCGCGGGCCATCATAAGGCTAAAAGTACCGACCGCCATCAACTGCGTTGCCATCCTCATAAACATTACGCTGAATTACTGCCTGATCTACGGCAATTTCGGCATGCCGGATCTGGGCGTAAAAGGTGCAGCCATAGCAACGCTGATAGCCCGTGTCATAGAGGCGGCCGCAATGTTCATATATGTATATTTTTCCAAAGATCATCCGCTGGCGGCAAAACCAAGGGAATTTTTATCTTTCGGGAAGGATATGTATAAAAGCGTTATGAGGACTGCGGTTCCTGTAATGTTCAACGAAGGCTGCTGGGCGCTGTCAGTCTCAATGGTCTTTGCCGCCTATGGCAAGATAGGACCGTCGGCTCTGGCTGTAGTACAGGTGGCAAATACAATAACTGAATTCCTGCAGACGGCATATGCCGGAGTCAGCAATGCCTCCACGGTAATAGTCGGGCAGGCAATAGGCCAGGGAAAGATCCACCATGCGGTCATATACAGCCGCAGGATCCTCAATCTGGCATGGATATTAAATGTGGTGATGACGCTGCTGCTGATATTTATCAGAGTGCCGATCGTTCAGATATACGATTTTGATGCGGAAACTACAAGGCTGCTGCTTTCGTCAATGTTCGTGTTCGCCATCGCCATAACGCCTAAGATGCTTACATATGTGATAATATGCGGCATACTCAGGGCCGGCGGGGATACATTCTACTGTATGGCAGTGGAAGCTTCCCTGAACATGCTCATGCAAGTGCCGCTGGCTTATATATCTGTCCTTGTGCTGGAACTGTCGCTGCCTGTGGCCATTGCAGTAGTTGCCATTTCCGATGTGATAAAGGCCATACTCTGCTACAGGCGTTACCTGAGTAAAAAATGGATAAACATCTTTACAGATTCACAGATACAGGATTAGAGACCAGGAAAGGAATGCAATGTTTGTTTATTTGGATAACAGTTCTACGACCAAGCCCTATCCGCAGGTCATAGAGACCATGACCAGGGTGCTGTCAGAGGACTTCGGCAATCCGTCTTCACTCCATACTTTGGGTTTCACGGCGGAACAATATGTCAAGACTGCCAGAAAGGCAATAGCTGACGCCCTTGGGGCAAACAGCGGAGAGATCTATTTTACTTCCGGAGGTACAGAGGCGGATAATACTGCGATTTTCGGAGCTGCCCAGCTCCGCCGCCGCGAGTGCAAAAAGATCATAACCACCGGAGTTGAGCATCCTGCAGTGCTGGAAGCGGCCAGGCGTCTTGAGGCCATGGGCTGGCAGGTGGAGTATATAGGCGTTGACAGGAAATGCCGGCTCGATATGGATGCGCTGAAAGCGGCCATGACTTCCGACACGGCCCTTATTTCCGTAATGTCAGTCAATAACGAGACCGGTACGATAATGCCCATAGATGAGATAGCCAAAGCCAAAGAAAGGTTTAATAAGGAAAATGGCGCCCATATACTGCTGCATACCGATGCAGTCCAGGCCTTCGGCAAGATACCGGTCACAACTGCCGGAGTGGACATGATCTCTGTCAGCGGGCATAAAGTCCACGGCCCAAAAGGAATCGGTGCGCTTTATGTGAAAAAAGGCCTGAACCTGCCACCGTTTATCGTCGGAGGAGGTCAGGAAATGAACATGAGATCCGGCACTGAAAATATGCCTGGGATAGCCGGGTTCGGCAGAGCTGTCCAGATTTTCAGCGAAAATACCAGAGAACGGGCAGCGGCCATGTCCGCCGCCAGAAAGCGGCTCCTCCAGGACCTCATGTCCGGAGCAAAAGATATTTCCATAAACAGTCCGGATGGAGATGATGCCTGCCCTTCGGTGCTGAACATATCTTTTTTGGGAGTAAGGGGGGAAGTACTTCTCCATACTCTTGAACAGGACGGGATATTCGTTTCAACCGGGTCAGCATGTTCATCCAATAAAAAAGGACGCAGCCATGTGCTCAAAGCCATGGGACTTTCCGACAAGGAAATCGAAGGTGCAGTCCGTTTCAGCTTCAGCGAGTTCAATACCGTGGAAGAAATGGACTATGTTGCGGAAAAGACAATACAGGCAGCAGAAAGATTCAGAAGATTAGGCAGGAGATAAGATGAACGAACAAAATATTTTTATAGTAAGGTGCGGAGAAGTGGCCCTTAAGGGTATGAATAAGCCGTATTTTGAGCGGATGCTGGCTGACAGGATCCGCCGCAACCTGAAGAACATCGAAGGGGTGAGCGTCAAACGCAAGGATGGGCTGATCTTTATCAGGTCAGAAAAAAATACAGACCCAGATACGATCATAAAGGAGACGACAAAGGTTTTTGGAGTAGATTCTGTCAGTAAGGCCATAGAAGCGCAGCCGGAACTGAACGCCATAGGTGAGGCGGCAGCAGGATACATGATGGAGCTGATAGAAAAGCGCGGGGTCAAGACATTTAAAGTCGCAGCCAAGCGTGCTGACAAGACCTTCCCTGTAAAATCGCCGGAGATCGGCCGCATAATTGGCGCAAAGATACTCATAGGCTGCAAGGTGCTCAAGGTCGATGTCCATCAGCCGGATGTGCTGCTCCATGTGGATGTCAGATCAGACAGGGCATATATCTATGAGGGTAAGATCAATGGCTTCGGAGGGCTTCCTCTGGGGACCAACGGAAAGGGTCTGGTGCTTCTTTCCGGAGGGATCGACAGCCCTGTCGCCGCATGGATGATGGCCAAAAGAGGAATGCTGATAGAAGCGGTGCATTTCCATTCGTATCCGTATACAAGCCCCAGAGCCAGGCAGAAAGTAGAAGAACTGGCGTCTATACTGGCATCCTACTGCGGGGGATTTAAAATGCATGTGATAAACCTGCTCCCGATACAGGAACAGATCGTTGCAAACTGCCCGGAAGAGGAGACGACCATATTGGTACGCCGTTTTATGATGCGTATAGCTGAAAAGATTGCCCAAAAGCGCAGCTGTATGATGCTCATAACAGGAGAAAACCTGGGGCAGGTAGCCAGTCAGACGGCAGAGGCCCTGGTGGTCACAGACGCTTCTGTGACAAGACCTGTGATGCGTCCGCTGATCGCCATGGATAAGACTGAGATCATGGACAAAGCCAGAGAGATAGGTACTTATGAGAAGTCTATCGAACCATATGAGGACTGCTGTACGGTATTCCTGCCGAAACATCCGACCACCAAGCCCAAACTTGAGCGTATACTGGAATCAGAGAGCAGACTGGACTGTGAAGCCCTGATACAGGCTGCCGTTGAGTCAGCAGAAACGGTGGATATCCGCCAGGCCTGAGCGGTTAGAAAAACGGCATGATCCGGGGGGATTATTTCTGCCCTATATATTGCATGGAAACTGTTTTAGGTGGAGCTGATCCGCCTAAAACTTTTTTTTTGCCTGAGCGGATGAAAATGGGATATGACTATGTGGTATTTATTCCCGGTCAAATCATCTCTTTTTCTCCCCAGAATCTTTACAATATTTATACCATGGAAATCCGGAGGACGGTTATACTGTAGTCAAGAAAACCGGAGGACAGATATGCGTATACTGCTAGCAGAAGACGATCCGAAGCTTCTTAAATCACTTATACATATTTTCAGGAACAACCGATATATCACAGACGGCGTGTCAAACGGCGCAGATGCTTTTAATTATGCGGCGACCGGAGAATACGACGGCATCGTCATGGATATCATGATGCCGGAAAAAGACGGCCTGATGGTCCTTAGAGAACTCAGAGAGCAAAATATCACAACACCGGTGCTGCTGCTTACTGCCAGGACAGAGATCTCCCAGCGGATAGAAGGGCTGGACGAAGGGGCAGCCGACTATCTGCCGAAACCTTTTGCGGCTGTGGAACTTATGGCCAGAGTGAGGGCAATGCTCCGCAGAAAGTCAAATTACACACCGGATATCCTCAGCGTAGGCAGCACTGTCCTTGACCGCGGCACTCTGGAGGTGTCATGCAGGGAAAAAACAGCATCCCTCAGCGCAAGGGAGTTTCAGATCCTGGAGATCATGATGCAAAACCCCAGAGTCATCATACCGGCGGAACAGCTCATGACACATATATGGGGCTGGGACTCGAATGTTGATATGAGCGTTATCTGGGTGCATATTTCAAACCTCCGCAAGAAAATCGGAACAATAAACGCTCCTATCACGATCAAATTCATAAGAAATGCCGGCTATATGCTGGAGGAAATATGATGGTCAACGAACTGAGAAAAAAACTTGTCAGGGTATGCGGGATTTCTGCCCTTGCTCTTCTGGCGGTCATTTACGCATGCATATATATCCTCAGCGCACGACAGCTCAACGGGGCGATGGACATGCTTGCCGACAGGATATCAGAAAACGGAGGAAGTTTTCCGGAATATTCAGCCGGAGAACAGGAGGATATGGGGGGACCTGCCCCAGGATTCATAAACGAAGAGACCAGATTCAGCGTAAGGTTTTTCATTGTCAGTTTTGACGATGAGGGTCTGGTGACAGGGGAAAACATTGCTGCCATGCGGTCAGTCACCCAGCAGTCAGCGGCAGGATACGGAATAAAAGCGGCCGCCTCCGGCAGCGAAAGAGGCTGGATCGATGATTACCGGTATAAGAAGTATGAGAACAGCCAGGGGTATGACATCGTGTTCGTAGATGGCGCCATGAACAGATCCGTGTTCCGGATGACCATGCTCTCGGCAGGAGCCGCACTTACCGGCAGCGGCATTGTCCTGTTCATCCTGATGGTGGTCTTTTCCAAAAGAGCCGTAAGACCCATTGCAGAAAGCTACGAAAAACAGAAGCAATTTATAACGGACGCCAATCACGAGCTCAAAACCCCACTGACACTGATAATGACCAATATAGACATAGTCCAGTCAGAGATAGGTGAAAATGAATGGCTGCAAGACGCCAAATGCGAAGGCAGCAGGATGAACGACCTGATAAATCAGATGGGGATACTGACAAAAATGGATGAAGGAGCAGACAGCGGCGAAAAAGCAAGGCTGGATCTGAGCGGATTGGCCACAGAAAAGGCAAGATCATTTGTACCTCTGGCAGAAAGCCGGAACAAGAAGCTCATGGCTGCCATTGACGGCGGAACGGTATGTTTCGGTCACAGACAGGCCGTGGAAAAATTGATGGACATACTGTTTGACAATGCGATAAAATATTGCGATGAAGGAGGAACCATAACAGTGGCACTGCGCAACAGGAGAAGGCCGCTGCTCACCGTAGAGAATACATACAGGTCTGCTCAAAATGTAGAAACTGATAAGCTGTTTGACCGTTTTTACCGCGGGGACAGATCGAGAACCCCTTCAGGCGGATTCGGCATCGGCCTTTCCATCGCAAAGGCCATAGTAAAAGACCAAGGCGGGGAGATAAACGCATATATAAAATCCGGCGATATTGTCGGATTTAAAGTAGTATTCAGATGAAAAACCATCAGGACCGGATTTGCGAGAGGATATATCCGGTGTACAAAGGCATGCTGTCTTTCGTGCACTTAAGGCAGCAGTCCGGTAAGACAGTCCCTTTGTGTACCTTTTATGGAGTACATGGAGGGACTTTTTTCTTTTTCATCACACAAATCTTTAGCCGCGATTAAGGACAGACAGGTACACGGTACAGAAAACTTAAGGCTGCCTTCGCCAAGACCACCATGGCTGTGACCATGGCCGCCTTGCTTATGACGGTCGTACTTGCCGGCTGTGGAAACAAAAGCAGCTCCGATGAAACCGGTTCTGCCGTTTCAGAGGTATCCGCAGCTGTGATAGCGGCCAGTTACGCCCTGTCCATAAGTTTGCACCCAGGAGAATGTTCAGCCCCTGATCTGGTCTATCCCTTTGTTGGCCAATCCGTCAACAACATGGTTCATTTTTATTACATAGATAAAATCCGCATATGAAAAACTGCTGCCGTTCCAGCTCAGGAACTTCTCATACAGGGATGTCAGGGCGGGACTTTCCGGCAGCTGGTCTCCGCTGGTTTCAGGAAGCCTGACATGGCCTTTTACCCGGTAAAAGGTAACATCGTGTTTTCGCACCAGAGACAGGAGCTCTTTCCACAGATCCTGATTTTCCACCGCCTTGTGAGCGGCGTTGCGCCATTTGTTCTTTTCCCATGATTCATACCATTTTTCTCTGAAGCAGTTTGCCACATATGCGCTATCAGTAAAAACATGGATAGTCAGTCCTTCTTTTTTCAGGGCTTTGAATGCTTCGATCACGGCGGTCAGTTCCATCTTGTTGTTGGTGGTGTCAGCCTCTCCGCCCCACAGTTCTTTACGGCGGCCTCCTGCTTCCAGGACTGATCCCCAGCCCCCGAAATTTGTCCTTTCCTGATTGCCCGAACAGGCTCCGTCAGTATATATCCTTATCACATCCATAGATGACCTCCTGAAAATCTTTTCATATCTTAGTATATTATGGCTTATTTCAGGTGATTTTACAATGAAAAAGTGGTATAATCCCAAGGTATGGTAAAACAAACAGGAGAAAAAATATGAACTTAGGAATCTGTACCATGGCCAGCAGCAGCAGCGGCAACTGTTACCTGGTAAAGAGCAACAGGACTAACCTGCTGGTAGATGCAGGCGTTGCAGGCCGCAAGGTAAAATCAAATCTTGAAATGCTCGACATAAGACTGAAAGATGTGGATAGCATCCTGCTCACGCATGAACATGCGGATCATATCAAATGCGCCAGCGCATTGTATAACCTGACCAGTGAAGCGATGTTCGTAGCCACAGGAGGCACTGCGGAAAGTCTTATCATAAACAGAAAAAAACCGGAGGCAGATAAGGTCAGGATCATTTCCGCAGGAGAGACATTCATGATAGGTGATATTCAGGTGACGGCAGTTGAGACTTCCCACGATGCCAGAGAACCGGTGGCTTATACATTTGCAAGGAACGGAAAGAAAATATCCATAGTGACCGATACGGGTATCGTGACGCCGCAGATAGAAAAAGCCATCGCTGATTCGGACATACTGGTCATCGAAGCCAATCATGAAGAAAATATATTGATGTACGGACGCTATCCATATAATGTCAAGCAGCGTATCAAAGGAGACAAAGGGCACCTGTCCAACGAAACGGCAGCCAGATGCATATGCGGCATGCTGAGGAACCTGTCAGAGCCAAAGGTGCCGTACATAATACTTGCACACCTGAGCAAAGAAAACAACTCTCCGCAGCAGGCCCTGCTCACGGTGAGAAATTTCATCGAGGAAGCCGGATTCTATGCAGATAAGAGTTTCACGCTCCATGTGGCAGATCTAAATGAGATGGGAGACCTTATAGCGGTTTAATGTGAAAAATGAAGATACAGATAATATGCGTAGGAAAACTGAAAGAAAAATACTGGACATCCGCCTGTGAGGAATATATGAAACGATTGTCCAGATATTGCGATGTCAATATCACAGAACTAAAAGAGGCAAGGCTGCCGGACAGCCCTTCTGCGGCGCAGGAAAGACAGGTGATCGAAGAGGAAGGAAATTCCATCATCAGGCATATCAAAGATGGCGCATTTGTCATAAGCCTTGAGATAAATGGAGAAAGCCTGGATTCCCGGCAGCTTGCGCAAAAAATAGAAAACCTTATGGTCACCGGAAAAAGCCATGTGGTGTTTGTCATAGGAGGAAGCCTGGGACTCAGCAGTCAGGTTAGCAGCAGAGCGGACATGAAGCTGTCCTTTTCAAAAATGACTTTTCCCCATCAGATGATGAGGGTGATCCTCCTTGAACAGATATACCGGAGCTTTAAGATCATAAATCGGGAAACATACCATAAATAGAGAAATAACTGCTTTGCAGCCGTCCAGCGGGACGGCTTTTTTATTGGAACTTTCAGGCATAGACCCGAATGATATTTTTTTGGAGAAAAAAGAAAAAAACTGTTGCAATGAAGTGTGAAATGTGCTACCGTTTACTTATTCACAAACGAAAATAAAAAATGTTTAAAAATATATAAACGATATTGCAGATGAGCCCGTCGGGCAGCAGCAAAAGGAGGTATCCATGCAGTTCAAAGAATTGACCATTGAGGAATTGACCAGAGGATATGCCTGGTCAGACGAAAAAGGCACATTTGTCTGTATATTCTGCGGTGAAGAATATATTGACGGGACTGTATATGAGAGCCACGGAAGGATGATGACTGCTGAAAGAGCAGTAAGGGAACATGTGCTTGAAGCCCACGGCGGAGCTTTTAAGGGCCTTATAGGCCTTGACAAACAGATAAATGGCCTGTCCGATATCCAGAAACAGATCCTTGAAGGCATGTATGCAGGAGACGATAATAAGGCCATAGGTGAAGAAATGGCCATAAGCGCCGCTACGGTAAGGACTCATAAGTTCAATATCCAGAAGATGAAAAGAGAAGCGAGGATATTGCTGGCACTACTGGAAAACATAGAGAATGAAGAAGTGGTCACTGCCAGGAGAGTCCTCCTTGAACAGATGGACCGGGACAGGGAAAACGAAGTGCCGGAAAATGCAAACGGCTTGCATCTTGACCGCTCGATCACCGGCAACAGCCTTCATCCGTTTTTTACAAATTTCTATCTGAAATGAAAAGGCAGGCGGCCAAATGAAAAAAGAAGAGATTTACAAAGAAAATTTATCCGAACTCAAGGAAATGATAAGCAGAGCCGAATACCTCAAATATACACTGGGCTCTCTGATCTACTGGGACAAGATAACCTACATGCCCCCAAAGGGGATAGAATACAGGACCAGGGTTATGGCTTTTCTGGCTGATGAGCAGTACAAGATACTTTCATCGGAAAGATTTGAAGATCTTGTCAGCTATTTTGACGGAAACGAGGCAAACGACGAAAAAGTCGACGCCATGATAAAGCGGATAAAGCGAAACGCTTTTTTCTCTTCAAGCATACCTGAAGAAGAATACAGCAGATATATCCGGCTTATCGCAGTGTCTGAACAGATATGGGAAAAGGCCAGGAATGACAACGACTTTGAACTTTTCAGGCCTTATCTGGAAGAAATTTTTCACACCTTTAAGACATTCTCATCCTATTGGGGCGGGGGCGATGATCCGTATGATGCGCTGATGGGATATTACGAAGAAGGACTTACAGTAAAAAGGATAGATCAGATGGTCGGACAGCTCAAACCATTTTTGACCGGGCTGGTCTCGGCCATAAAGGACGGCCGGCAGGATGCCGCAGTCAAAAGGCCGTCTGCCGTCAATGTTAACGCTGGCGACCAGCAGCTCATATGGAAGATCGTACTGGAGACCATGGGATTTGACTTTTCGGCGGGAAGGATAGACATGGGAGCACATCCGACCGTACTTGCAAATTCACCTTCAGGTGTGAGGATCGTCAACTCGTACAGGGAAAATGACATGGAATTTGGATTGTTCAATGTGCTCCATTCCGGGGGAAAAGGCATATACCAGCAATCCATAGATGAAGGATTGCTTGGCTCTTTCCTGGCAGAAGCGCCTTCTTTTGCCATGGAAGAAAGTATAGGAAGGTTTTACGAGAATATCATAGGCCGCAGCCGCGGGTTTGTCAGCAAGTTCAGGAACGAACTCGGCGTTTTTCTGCCGGCAGGTTCAAAGCTGACAGCGGAGCAGATATACAGGGACATAAATCTGGCAAAACCTTCAGCGATCCGAATAGAAGCTGACCAATTTACTTATCTCTTGCATATAATCATCAGATATGAGATAGAAAAAGATGTTATAAACGGCAGGCTGGCAGTTGGAGATATCCCTGCGGCGTGGAACGACAAATACAGAGAGTATCTTGGAGTAGCGCCGGAAAACGACAGAGAAGGTGTGCTGCAGGATATACATTGGGCAGGCGGATATGTGGGATATTTTCCTTCATATATCGTAGCCTGTCTTGGAGCGGTCCAGATCAAGGCGGCCATGGAGAAAGACCTTGGGGATCTTGACCAACTGGCGGAAACCGGAAGGTTTGACATGATAAAGAACTGGCTCGATGAGAAGATCTTTCGCTGCGGAGCCATATACAGCACCAGGGAGCTGATCCAAAAGGCAACCGGCAGGCCGCTGGAGGCGGAACATTATATAGATTACTTACGGAAAAAATTTTCCGAAGTATATAAATTCGAAATCATTTCAAATAAGGAGAAAGAACAATGAACAAGATCGCACAAAAGCTCGGTATGAATGAGCAGCTGTCAAAAAACTTTTTTGCGATAATAGTCGTTGCTTTCGGCGGAGCTATAATCTACGGGCTGCCGTATTTCAGATACGACTATTACGATGCTTACCTTGAAGTCTACAATCTGACGGACTCTCAGGCCGGCGTGTTCGGAAGCATTCTCGGTGTATTCGGCATGATCTCATACCTTTTCGGAGGTATCGTAGCCGACAGGTTTTCAACCAGGACCATCCTGACTGTATCGCTGATCGGAACAGGTCTCGGCGGATTTGTACATCTGCTCCCGCTCAACTATACACAGCTCCTCTGCCTGTACGCTTTCTGGGGCATAAGCTCTTTGTTTGCGTTCTGGCCATGCTGCGTTAAAGCTGTCCGTATCCTGTCAGGCAGCGGCGGACAGGGAAAAGCCTTCGGTTTCTTTGAAGGAGGCAGGGGCGTAGGCGCCGCCTTGATGGCATCCGGAGCCGTGCTGGCTTTCAGGATAGGCGCAGGCGCCATTGAAGATCAGGTTGCCGGAATGAAGGCAGCAATAATCTTCTATTCTGTACTTACGATCCTTATGGGTGTACTGGCATTTTTCTGCGTAAAAGATGACAAGATGGAAAAGAGCGACAGGGTCACATTCAAAGGTATAGGGGAACTCCTGAAGATGCCTGCCGTTTGGATCATCAGCATGGTAACTTTCTGCAACTATGTGTTCACCCAGATGTACTACTATCTGACTCCGTACATGACAGAGCTGCTGGGAGCTGCCGTTGTAGCAGGCGCTTTCCTTGCATCTTCCAGAAGATGGTTCTCCCTGTTCGGTAATGTAGGCGGAGGATTTATCACAGATAAGGTGGGGACCGGCAGGATGCTGCTGATTTCTTTCCTTGTAATGGCTGCAGGCATAATCGTCATCATGCTGCTGCCTCTGAGCCCTGCAAGCACTACCATTTTCGTGATCCTTTATATAATCGTGTATATCTTCTACAATGTAAACTATGCCATGACATGGGCAATGATGGATGAGGGAGCTATTCCGGAAAGATTGTCCGGAAGCGCCGCCGGCGTGATCTCCACCATCGGATATCTTCCTGAGATATTCTGCTCACTCCTTGCCGGAAACTGGCTGGAAAACAATCCGGGCGTAGAAGGATACAGGATGATCTTCATTTTCCTGACCGTAATGCTTCTGATAGGAGCTGTATTTGTCCTGATATGGATGAGATATCTCAAGAAGATAAAAAAACAGGAAAAAATAGGATCGAAAGAAGCATAGTGATATGAAGATAGAGAACAAGATTGAATGCATCTTTGAAAAAGTATACATTGAAACCCCTGTCGATACCGACGGAGATGGCAAGGCCGACCTGATCGCTGCATATATCAGGCGGCCTTCCTATACAGCAGACGGAGAAAAAGTCCCGGCTGTGCTGGTTGCAAACCCCTACCTTATGACCTGCAACGAGGACTGGTATGTTCCGCACGATGTGAACAGAGAAATAAAAGTTTATCCGCAGCAGGACATAAAGGAAGAAGATATAAAGTTCGATTTTTCCGCACCCCTTAAAAGCGTGCCGACTGTGACAAGACAGACCGCAGGATATGCGGAAAATGCCATAGTTCCTGAAGATGTACAGTTTGAGTGTATCTCGGATCTCTACAGATATCTGAACCAAAAGGGATATGCTTCTGTTTTCTGCGGAGGACTTGGCACAAGGGGTTCAGAAGGCTATACGCTTTCGGGATCCAGAGAGGAGATAATGGCATTCAGATCAGTCATAGACTGGCTCAACGGCAGATGCCGGGCATTTACCAACAAAACAGACAATATAGAGGTAAAAGCCTCCTGGTGTACAGGTAATGTAGCCATGTCAGCCAAATCATACCTGGGGACCATGTGCATAGGAGTGGCGGCAACAGGCGTAGAAGGTCTGAAGACCATAATACCTGAAGCCGGTATATCCAACTGGTATGATTATTACAGGAGCGGCGGTCTCAATGTCCCTGCCCTTGAATGGCAGGGGGACGACCTTGACATACTTGCCAAGTACTGTTTCAGCAGGGCGAAAGATCCGGAGGATTATGCCGGTGTCAAAGAAGGGTATGCCGCTGCTTTGGACAAACTGGTAGAAGGCGAGGACAGAGATTCGGCCAATTACAATAAATTCTGGGATGAAAGGAACTATCTGAACCAGATAGATAATTTCAAGGCATCTGTTTTCATCATACATGGACTGAATGACTGGAATGTAAAGACAAACCAGTGCCTGCCTCTCTTCAAGGCCCTTGAGGAGAAAGGCGCAGAACGCAAGATATTGCTCCATCAAGGAGAACATATATATGTTTATGATCTCGAAGGTTCCGGTACTTTGGCAATGGTGGAAAAGTGGCTTGACCATTACCTGAAAGGTATAGACAACGGCGTAGAGAAAGAACCGAAGGTCCTGGTGGAAAGCAATGCTGACCAGAGCAAGTGGATGGCAGGCGATACATGGCCTCCAGCCGACTGGAAGTATGTCCGTTTTCCTGTTGAAGCGGAAAAGGATGTGGTCATAACTGATGATCTAAGCGCAACCGTATATGATAGGAAAGCTGATAACCAGAAAGACTGGCTTGATGAACTGGTGCTCTCCGAGGACGAGTCCTACGCTAACAGGACAAAATGGGTCTGGGATCCCTTTGAGGCCGCAGACAATGACGCCCCCCTGAGGATAGCCGGAGAGATCAATGTGAAATTTGAGGTTGCCATTGACAGGGAGACTGCCATACTCAGCGCCATGCTGGTGGATCTTGGACGGGAAAGACGCATAACAGCCGAACAGGTCCCGGTAGAAGGATGCGACGACGGTACATTCCGTTTCGGGTTAGAAGAGTCTCCTTCTGAATACAAAGTAATAAGCAGAGGCTGGCTCAACGCTCAGAACAGGACATGCATATGGAGCAAAGAAGAGATCAAGCCGGGAGAGACATACGGCTATGAAATAAAGATGGTGCCTACAGACCATACGCTCATGCCTGGGCACAAGCTGGCATTGATCATTTACGGTATCGACGCTCAGCAGACTCAGAGACCTGAAACGGTAACAAATATAACCATTAAAGGCGGCTCTGTAGCTGCAAAAATCCCATTGTCAAAAAGTATACAATATTTTTAGCAAAAAAGGTCAAAATTCATATTGACAACAGAGGAAAAGAGTGCTAAGATAACAAAGCTGTCACCTTGAGGGGGACGGCGGGCAACTTGAAAAAAACTGAAAAAAGTAAAAAAGGTTGTTGACAACAGCTTGGCGATGTGCTAAGATGTTAAATGTTCGGCCGCAAAGCCGGGCGTGAGGGGAAACCCTCAAAGAACCTTGAAAACTTCATAGTATGGAAATTTAGTCAAAGAGAATAAATTCTCAAAAACTAAAGGAACAATCAGCGAAATTGGTAAAACAATGGAGCGGATGTTCCTGTCAATTTCTGAATCTTAAGAACAATAATAGACGCGATAGCGTAAAGTCCTAAAGAAGGATAACTTGTTTGTAAGATAAGAGGATAGTAAAGGCGAGAGCCTTTAATATACGATTTAAACAAAGAGTTTGATCCTGGCTCAGGATGAACGCTGGCGGCGTGCCTAACACATGCAAGTCGAGCGAGAAATGTATTTATGAAACTTCGGTAGATTAGATACATGGAAAGCGGCGGACGGGTGAGTAACGCGTAGGCAACCTGCCCCTTGCAGAGGGATAGCCATTGGAAACGATGATTAAAACCTCATAACGCTGCATTGTCACATGATAGAGCAGCCAAAGATTTATCGGCAAGGGATGGGCCTGCGTCTGATTAGCTAGTTGGTGGGGTAACGGCCTACCAAGGCGACGATCAGTAGCCGACCTGAGAGGGTGATCGGCCACATTGGAACTGAGACACGGTCCAAACTCCTACGGGAGGCAGCAGTGGGGAATATTGCACAATGGGCGAAAGCCTGATGC
>UQOC01000038.1 GCA_900542565.1 uncultured Eubacteriales bacterium
CCGGAGACCTTAACATTGATGTGAGAGACGGATTTGTCCTGATGGACATGGCTTCGCCTGTAAAGATAAATGAAATTTCCGACGAGGCAGCCCTTGAGGAGCTGTATTCGATCATGGGGCTGGACTATAAAGACCAGAAGGCTAAAGGTGTGGACCTGCTGCCTCAGATGATCTCAACCGGACTTCCTGACATTATGATGCCTGTAGCCTCTCAGGCGGATCTTGAGGCCATATCGCCTGATTTTCCGGCTCTGTCCAAACTGTCGGAAAAGTATGAAGTCGTAGGAGTCCATGCCTTTACCACAGACTGCCAGGAGGGTACGACTTGCCATGTAAGGAACTTTGCCCCTCTGTATGATATTGATGAAGAAGCGGCCACCGGAACTTCCAACGGCGCTCTGACTTATTACGGATACCTGAACGGTTTTGTCAGGAGCGGAGACGACTGCCGCTTTGTTCAGGGTGAAAAGATGGACAGACCATCTGTTATCCTCAGCCATATCGAGGCAGACGGAGACAAGTGCACCATACAGGTAGGCGGCAGCGCCGTGATGCTGGCCGAAGGAGATATAAAACTATAGGGGCTTTGCGGCCCGCCGCAGACAGACATTTGTCCTGCGGCTTCCCATACCAAAGAAAAATCCAGCAGGGTCATTGCCTGCTGGTTTTTTTAAATTTCGCTGCATCCCGTCTGCCCTGCCGCTGCCAGATGCAAACGGACTGTATCAGTCCCGCAGCTTATTTTATCACGATCCTGTGGGATGTATCTTCATCATAACCGCATACATATACTTCATGCCCAAGAGCTATAAGTGCCTGGATATAAGGGTCTTTTTCTATATCCTTTGATCTGGACTGATTGCTCCCTATGACACCGGCTCCTGCCCTGTTCTTGTGATTGACCAGTACCTTGTAATATTCTCCACTGGTCCAGCGGTCCATATATTCTTTGTCCGCTTCTCCCCCTTCGATCCTGGCGGCAAATGTACCTCTCTGGGGAGTGTTGACCGTTTCTCCCGGAAGCATGAAATGGGAGATAAGATCATCCAGTTCCCCTTCTTCGGCCATTTCTTTGACCAGCTCTATGGCCACAGGGGAGGTGGCTGATGACTGATAGCCGATGAGGTTTCCCTCATTATCAGTCACCGGTTTAAGTCTGCGGTATACAGCAGATAAGTCGGAAAGGAGCCTGCCTTCATCGCCGTCCAAAAAGAACATACAGTTTGTACCGCAGCGCTCAGGTTTTAATTTTTTATCTCTTCTGACAGATTCGATCACAAAATCCGTTTCTTTTACCAGGGCCGCCTGTATGTAAACATTTTCTCCGATCACCTTTTTGATGGTTTCTCTGTCGGCAGTGGTGTTTACGATCTCCTGACGGTCCTGTATGGTGCCTGGGTAAGTATTGTCAAAGACTTCACTGGTTGAAACATATAACATGATTATCCCTCCTTTGTTATAAGGATACTATATTGTTATTTTTTTGTCAATACTTTCCCCGAAATTTTTGTTAGTTTTTTGTCAATGGGGCGCATATGCATGTAAAAAACGGCAAAAAGAGAAAACCGGCAGATCATATGATCTGCCGGACATTGGCCTTTGCCCTGATGTCTGTATGTTTCTTTTATTTCTTCCACAGGCCGTGGAGATTGCACCATGCGTATGCTGCCACAAGCTTGTCTCCATCTGCAAGGACAAACTGCACCTGCGGCTTCTGTCCGGCCTTGAGATATTTTCTCTGCACACCCTGCTCTGTTTCGATGGCAACCCATCCGATGTAATGTTCTTCGACCATAGGATGTTCCACATCGCCCACGGTAACAGTCACCTTGTCACCTTCACATACAACTGCCGGAACATGCTTTTCGGCAGCAGCGTCTACAGAACCGGCTACCAGTTCTTTCATCTTTTCTCCGCAGCAGACTACGGGAACTCCTTTGTCTACCACTTTTTCAACGATATTTCCGCAATGTTCGCAAACATAAAATTTCATCTTTTGTACCTCCTGCTTAGTCATTTATTATATTATTCCCTCAATATAAGAGTTTAAACATCTAACTTGCCTTCAAAGGGACGATTGCGAAAACCTGCCGCACTTTTGAGCTTTTGCCTTATCTCCTCCGAAACACTTGTTACCTCTGTGTAAAACTCGGCCGAAGATGTCCGCAGAGCCCCGTCCCCCAAGGCGGCCATCTGCACCATCCTGTCAGAAGTAACCACACGCACTTGATATTTTCCCCTCAGTTCGTATACGGCCTTTTCTATGAACTTGTCGGCAGTCTCCGCTTCTCTGGTAAATATCGCGCTCAGCATTCCGTACCTTACTGTCGAGCCTGTCCCACCGCTGACTTTATAGCTGTCAAAGACAGCTATGGTCCTGATATTTTTATATGAGCTGTAATTTTCCATTATTTCCAGAAAAGCTTCCCTTGCAGAATCCAGATTGGCCGCCGCCAGTTCTTTCAGCTCTTCCCATGCGAATATCACATTGTATCCGTCTATCAGCAGCAGCTGGTCTTTTTTCCGGTCTTTGTCCCTGAGAGGAGGCAACGGGCTTTCTGCCGGACGAGACGGGCGGCTGCCGCGGCTTTTCTGACTGCGCCGGATTGCCTCATCCCTCTTGCTCTTTCCGTATGTGCGCAGAAAGATCGCATTCAGTTCTTCATCGGTGGCATGAGACCCCTCCGGTCTTGATATATCCCTGTCCACACTTGCTGCATGGCCTGCGGAAAGAGTTTCCGGCTTTATATGGGCTGATCCATCAACCTTGTCCCAGCTCACATATATGGCTCCGCCTTTTTCACAAAAAACAGATCCTGTAGGATTGTCCAGGTCCCTTTCTGAGTCGTAAGCTTTTTCCTTCACTATGCGCTCCTGATCGGCACATGGTCCGTAACCGGAAAAGGTCAGGGAGATTTTTCCTCTTCCGCCCGTATAGGCAGATAATTGTACTGGATAGTCCTGCAAGAGAGCCACAGGTCCTGTCCCCTCCACCGTTGATGCCGATCCGTCCTGTGATGTCTGCGGCAGGCCGGTGCAGGCTCCCATCCTGTGAAGGTCTGCCAGAAGGCGTCCGGAATTTATGGCCGGGACTTCTATGGTAAAATCGTACATGGGCTCCAGCAGTATGCTCTCAGCTTTTTTGAGCCCCTGTCTGACGGCCCTGTAAGTTGCCTGCCTGAAATCACCGCCTTCTGTATGTTTCAGATGGCCTCTCCCTGCTGTCAGGGTGATCTTCATATCGGTTACAGGCGATCCTGTCAGAACACCCAGGTGTTCTTTTTCTGCCAGATGTGTCATGATGAGCCGCTGCCAGTTACCGTCCAGTTCATCCTCGCTCACAGCCGAACAGAAAACCAGCCCTGCTCCTCTTTCCAGTGGTTCAAGCAGCAGATGGACCTCCGCATAATGTCTCAGAGGTTCAAAGTGGCCTATACCTGTAACAGGCGAAGCTATGGTCTCTTTATATATGACTGTGCCTCTGTCAAACTCAATATCGAGGTCAAACCGGTCCTTTGCCATGCGTTTGAGTATCTCCAGTTCCAAAGTGCCCATGGCGCTCACCTTTATTTCCCCTGCCCGTTCATCCCACCTGATATGGAGAGCCGGATCCTCTTCACCAAGTTGTGAAAACCTTTCCATGGCCTGAGCCGGATCTGTTCCCTGGGGCAGTATCATCCTGTATGTTACGGCGGGCTCTATCAGCGGTACCGCTGTACCTGTTTCCGCCCCCAGTCCCTGGCCTGCATATGTATGCGAAAGCCCTGTCACGGCGCACACCTGCCCTGACCGGACTTCTCCCGCCGGCACATATGAGCCTCCTGAATACAGGCGTATCTCATCGGCTTTTTCTTCCCAGCCGTTTCCTCTGATGATGTCCTTGCTCTTCAGGCTGCCTCCTGTGATCTTTATGTGGGTCTGGCGCACGCCTCTTTTGTCTCTGGATATTTTATACACACGGGCTGAAAAAACATCACCATATGACGGCCGCGGACCGTAGGTCTCAATGGCTTTCAGCAGTTCTTCCACACCCTGGTCTCTAAGGGCAGAGCCGAAAAAAACAGGAAAGGCTTTTCTTTTTTCTATGGCGGCAATGATGCCGCTTTCTGATATCTGGCCTGTCTCCAGATAGTCCTCCATCATCTCCTCTGTGCAGCAGGCCAGATCTTCCGTATCAGCAGGCCCTTCCTTTTCAAAAGCAACGAATCCGGGTCCGAAATCTTTTTTCAGCTCAGCCAGGACTCTGTTCCCGTCGCTTCCCTCCCTGTCCATCTTGTTGACAAAGACAAAAACAGGGATACCGTATGCCTCCAGCAGCTTCCAGATGGTCCTCGTATGGCTCTGCACACCGTCAGGCCCGCTGACTATGAGTATGGCCAGATCAAGGACAGATAGTGTCCTTTCAGCTTCAGCACTGAAATCAGCATGTCCGGGAGTGTCAAGCAGCGTCACTTCCCTTGTTCCCGTGAGGAATCGGGCCTCCTTTGAAAAAACAGTTATCCCCCTTTCCCGTTCTACCGTACCGTTATCGAGAAAGGAGGTGCCGTGATCCACTCTTCCCAGCTTCCTTATGGCCCCGGTCCTGTAGAGGATGGCTTCTGATAAAGTTGTCTTTCCGGCGTCTACATGAGCCAGCAGTCCCATGCAGAGAGGACTTGTTTCGTTTTTTTCTCTGTCCGGTCCGTCCATAAGATTTCCTCCGTAAAATAAGCTTCTTAAAAAGTATATCTTGCGCATTTCCGTCCGTCGAGATGTCCGGCCGGACAGGCGCCTGTCCGCAGCTCATATTTCTATGGCCTTTTCTCCGAGGAGCTGCGCATCCTTGTCATCGTGGGTTATGAGGATGACTGTTTTTCCTGCGGAAACCCTATTCCAGAGCCGCCTGATTATGCGCTCCTTCAGTTCCTTATCAAGTCCGCGGAAAGGCTCGTCCATCACCATCACATTGGAGACTGCCAGAAATGTCCTGCCGAGAGCCGCCCGATGTTTCATTCCTCCGCTCAGCTCTTCCGGCAGCTTCCAGAGAGAATCGTCAATCTCCAGCGCACGGGCCATTTCTATCACCTTATCTTCTGCCGTCATGCTGCCTGATGCCTTGCTTTCTCCGTCACGGAGAAGTCCGAGGGCCATGTTGTCATATATATTCAGCCATGGCAGCAGCCTGTCCTCCTGAAACAGAAAAGAGAGTTCCGCTCCGGGACCGATCGTGATACTGCCGCCATCGGGCCTTTCAAGGCCGGCGGCCAGCCGTGCCACAGTGGTCTTGCCGCGGCCTGACGGGCCCATCAGCAAGGTTACTTTGCCGCTGTCAAATAAAGCGTTAAAATCGTCCAGTACCTTCTGTCCTTCAAAGGCCTTGGTCACGCCCGAAAAAACAATGGCAGGAGCTCTGCTGCCTTCATCGGGGCATCTTCCATATACATCGGTATCAGCCTGCCTTTGCCATCCTCTTCTGATGTGGAGTCTGCTCCCTTCGTATCCCGAAGGAACTGACCTTCCCATCAGAAGCCCGATGATCTTTTCCATTGCCAGGCTCAGGACGACTATCACCAGAATATATGCAAACAATACGGGAGTCTGCAGATAGTATTTGGAATTCATCATTTCATATCCAAGGGAGTACTTGGGTATCGAAAGGACCTCGGCGGCGACCACCGCTTTCCAGCTCATACCGGCTATAAGCTGCACAGCCGACATTATATATGTCCTTATACCGGGAAGATATATGTATCTTGCCTTTTCCGCAGAAGTCAGATCGTAGATATATGCAAGTTCAAGGAATTCCTCGCTGGTGGAATCAAGGCCTGCCAGGATATTGGTGTATACTATCGGAAAGCACATCAAAAAGCATACTATGACTGCTACCCAGTCGGCAGATGCCAAAAGGATCACATAAATGATTATGGCCATTACCGGCACAGCCTTGAAAAAACCCACCGGCAATGTAAGCAGGCTCCTGAACATGTCTTTCCTGTAAGACAGCCAGGCGCACAGGCTCCCCAGTACAAAGGAAAGAGCCATGGCAGACAGGCATCTGAACAGGGTCCAAAGGATGTTGAGATAAAACTCAGTTTCTCCGGTCAGGGAAAACAGAGCCGTTACCGTCTCCCACGGCCCCGGAAGTATCAGCGGCTTTTGTCTACAGCCACAGAAGCAGCCTGCCAGATGACAAGCCAAAACAGGCAGACTGCTGTCTGCCTGCCCTTTGACTTTTTATGATGTTTTTTATTGGTAATATAAGTTTTCATCCGGCAATGCCCCTCCTACAGAAGCAGGGTCCATATCATAAAGAGTCTGATTGAAAGTCTTTAGCATTTCAATCCCTTCTGCCGCATTATCTCCTGTATAGAGGACAATGTGACAGTTAGGGATAGCTGCTTCAGCTATGGCTTCATCGCCGATGAAACCATGTTCAACTATGGCTTTGGCAGCTTCCGCAGGTGAATCGTTGACATAATCCACAGAAGCCTGCAGATCGCTCAGCAGCACTTTCAGGTCATCGCTCCTATCTTCGGCAAATGACCTTGTGGCTACAAGGACTCCCATCGGGAGCTGCTGTCCGGTGGCCTCTTCCCACAGCTCATTGAGGTCAAACAGCTTTGTCACACCTTCCTGTCCCTGTGCAAGGGCTGTTGAAACAAAAGGTTCAGGGATCATGGCGATGGTCCCCTCCTGGCTTAGGAGCTGTGTGTTCACCTCGGAATGGTTGGCAACCCACTGGACATTGACATCTTCATAAATGGTCAGTCCGTTGTCCTGAAGGACTTTCTGCAGGACATATTCAGGCGTGCCTCCCTGTCCGCTGGCGATAATGGTCTTTCCTGCCAGATCGGATACTTCCTGGACATCAGCATTGTTTCCAAGGATCTGGAGCATGCCCAGGGCTATAGGGCTTACCGCAACTATATCTCCCTCAGTCTTGTTATATAAGACTGCTGCCAGGTTGGACGGCACAGCGGCAACATCCACTTCTCCGTTGATGATCTTGGCTGTTATGTCTGTCGGAGCCTGATAAGTCGTGATGGCATATTTATCTTCCATGTCCATCAGATCCACCATGGCCATGCCCGTCGGTCCGTTGAGGGCCGCTATGTTGACGGTCTGGCTCACTGTTGAGGGAACCTCTTCTGAACTGCAGGCTGTGAACATGGTCAGTGCCATTGCAAGTATCAGACCCAGAGTTAATATTTTTTTCATCTCAGTACCTCCTCATTATCTTTGTACATGTGTCCGGGAGATTTATCCGGCACATCTTACGCTTTAGAATATATGGTTTTGGTACTGACTCCTTCTATAGCCCCAAGCTTTCCGGAAAGGGCGCTTATGGCGTCCATTGGTCCGTCCATGGCAACGCTTATGATAGATATATGCTTCGTTTCGTGGGGGATCCCCATGCGTCCGATAATATATTCCCTGTATTGATGAAGCAGAGCATTGATATTTTCAGCCGCTTCGATATCTTCCACTATTATGCTCAATACTGCTACTCTTGTTTCCACTCTTTACACCTCCTTTCCCATAAAACAGGTGCCGGTCATGGCCGGCACCTCCGCTTTCTTTTTTACAAGCCTTTCCCCTCAGAAAACCTTCGGGTGTCAGTACCGATATTTTTTCTCTTATCCCTGTCTTACTCTCCTGACGGTCCGTCACCTTCTGCCTCATCTTTGCATTTTTCTCTGATCTGCGGCATCATATGGCGCGAGTCTGTCAGGAATATATATATATACATGAATGTTATGGCCATCAGTCCGCCCATTTCCACATAGAGCCCGCGGCTGAAAAGTACCGCTGCCACTCCCATTATGGCGGTCATGCCGTACAGCATGAGGGTGGCTCTCCTCTGGCCGTAACCCAATTTCATGAGCCTGTGATGCAGGTGTCCCTTATCTGCTGTCATTATGGGCTTTTTGTTCACCAACCTGCGAAGTATGGCAAAGAGCGTGTCAAAGATTGGCACTCCCAGCACCAGTACAGGGATTATCATGGACATGAATGCCGCACTCTTTACAGTACCTGTTACGGACAGTGACGCCAGCATAAATCCCAGATACAGGGAGCCTCCGTCTCCCATGAATATCTTTGCCGGATAAAAGTTGAACGGCAAAAATCCCAGACATCCTCCTGCCAGTGCCAGCATTGCGCCGGCGGTCTCGTAGGTGCCGTGGATATATGCGGCATATGCGATGCACAGCGAGATTATCGCAGATGTGCCGGCCGCCAGTCCGTCAAGCCCGTCTATGAGGTTGATGGTGTTGGTTATCCCCACTATCCACAGGACTGTGATCAAAAAGCACCATACATCTCCAAGCTGGCTGTTTCCTTCACCGAAATAGTTGGTGATGAAGGTGATCCTGATGTCCTGCATATACATAAGTATTGCCACCAAAGTCTGCCCGGCAAACTTTATTTTTGGATCAAGATCTTTAAGATCGTCTATTATCCCAAGGATATATATGAGCACGCCGCCCAATACTATGGTGGTTATCTGATGGTCAAAGTTCAAAAAGATCAGCATCGCCGCAGAACTGCCGGCAAATATGGCCAATCCTCCAAAGCGCGGCATGGCGTGGTCATGCATGCGCCTGCTGTCCTTTGGTATATCCATAGCTCCGATCTTTGGTGCAAGCCTGATGGCCATAGGCGTGACTGCCGCCGCAAGACCGCATGCAACCAGAAAAGTTACCAATAGTGTGTCGTACATTATCCCGAAGACTCCTTTACTCTTTCGGCAGTTTTTCTATCTTTAAACCTGCTTCATCAAGGATTGATGCTGCCAGTTGGTCGGGATATCCTTCTCTGATGACTATTCTCGTTATCCCTGCGTTTATTATCATCTTGGCGCATATGGCGCACGGCTGATGGGTTATATATATCGTCCCGCCTTCGATGCTGTTTCCCATGGCCGCAGCCTGTATGATAGCATTCTGTTCGGCATGCAGGGCCATGCACAGTTCATGTCTCTGCCCGGACGGCACATTGAGCTGCTGTCTCAGGCAGCCTCCTCTGTCCTCACAATGCATTATTCCCCGCGGCGCACCATTATATCCGGTAGCTATAGCCCTCCTGTCTTTTACGATGACTGCACCCACATGCCTGCGCATGCAGGTGGAACGCTTGGCTGTAAGCTCTGCCATTTCCATAAAATATTCATCCCAAGATGGTCTGTCCATTGCCATATCTCCTGTCAGTATACATCAGCAATATTTATCCGGTATTTCCGTATTCAAAAATATATCTCAGCCAGATACAGGCCTCCGGCCGGGGCCTTATGGCCTGCCGCAGCTCTGTCCCTTGCGTTTATGATCTGCACCATGTCTTGGGGCCGCCTCTTTCCCATGCCTATTTCTGTCAATGTACCGGCGATGATCCTGACCATATTGTACAGAAATCCGTCACCGGTTATTTCCATTATAACATCGTCTCCCTGCCTGTATATGTCGAGAGTGTGAACGGTCCTGACCGTAGTGAGCCTTGGCTGCCCGCCGGCGGACTGGAATGATGCGAAGTCATGGGTTCCTGTCACGGCCTGGGCCGCCTTTTTCATGGCCTCTTCATCCAGCGGCTTGTCCACATTGTAGCAATATTTTCTGCGGAAAATGTCTCCGTATTTTTTATTTTCAATTATATATCTGTATTTCTTTCCCCTTGCATCAAAGCGGGCATGAAAATCAGCTCCGACTTCTGCTGCCTCAATTATCCTGATGTCTCCCAGGACGGCACCGTACCGGCCGCCGCCGGCAAGGATATTGTTCAGGGCCGGCCTGATGTTTTCGGTGGGTATTCCAAAATCACCTTTAAATGAAGCTCTCTGCCCCAGGGCATGTACCCCGGCGTCTGTACGGCTTGTACCGTTTATCTGTATTTCGCATCCGCATATGCGGCTGAGCGCCTCTTCTATCTCTCCCTGAACGGTCCTGACATGGGGCTGTCTCTGCCATCCTGAAAACCCGCTGCCATCGTATTCTATGGTAAGTAAGATATTTCTTTCCATGATCCTGTGACCTTTCCGGCCTGTGCCTGTCATCGAGGCCAGGCTTTCCTTCTGCCGCTTACGGCCTAGGCAGCTCTATCTGCTTGTTTTCTTTTGATCGTCTGTATAAAGTGAACTTACGCCCTATGGCCTGTACGAACTCGGCCCCCAGCCGGGCGGCGACATCGTTTGCCACATCTTTCGGAGTCAGGTCGCAGCCTTCTTGCAGTTTAACCTTTACCAGTTCTCTGGCCTCAAGGCACATATCTATTTCTTTTACCACATTTTCCGTTACTCCTGCCTTGCCGATATACACAGCAGGATCTATATTGTGAGCAAGGCTTTTGAGAAAACTTCTCTGTTTGCTTGTTATCATTGTTTTTCCTTTCTTACAGGTATGCCATTATATTATAACCTATTCCGTGCAAAATGACCAGATAAATCGATGAAGATATGGCCACATAAGGGATCAGCGGCCACTGCTGCCGCCGTTTTGCCTTTTTGCGCATAAGGAGCCAGGCCATATGGATGGCGCACAGGAATGTGGAAAGTATAAAGACCGAAAGTATCCCGTCCACACCTGTGCAAAGTCCCAGAGCCCCGAATACCTTTATGTCTCCACCGCCCAAGGCCGCTCTTCTGTAGATTATCCTGCCCAGAAGGGCTGTGACCAGCATAACTCCAAAACCTATGAGCCCGCCCCAGACTCCTTCATAAGGGCCTCCGTCATGGTACGGCACAAATCCTACTGCCGCTACCATAAGAAGTATGACCAGCTGATCCGGGACTATCATGTATCTGGCATCGGCTATAGCCATCTCCGTAAGTATCCAGCATGTTATCATGGATATGAGAGCATATCCCGGATCATCCATGGCCGTCTTTATGGAGGCCATGACAAAAAGGCAGGAGAAAAAATATTTCCACGGCCAGCTGTTTATCCTCTGCCTCGTCGGATGAGCCAGCTCTTCATCCGGTTCTTTTCCATATTCGCACAGCCATTTTCCCGGCATCCTGTTGAAAAACACCACTGCGCTGTTTCCCAGCATGATCCCGGCGGCAATGGCTGCAGCGCATGTGACCACAATCCGTATGTATTCCAAAATATCCCCCCTGTTTATACATATCTGTCTGTATATGCGTATCTGTCCCTGTCAGCAAAAGGCGCCCGCTGCCTTCTGGCCTCCGGACGCCTGTACTGTACCTTCTGCTTTCATCAGATCCCGCATGACATGCCGCCGGTCAGCAGCCCGTCATCACCGTCACTGCAACATCAGTCCTTGGTAGGCACAAACGGCAGTATCGCTGTTGCCACTGTACTGATCGGCATCGTCTGGAGCACGATCTTTCCCGGCCCGGTCACTATGGTGTTGAATATTCCCTCACCGCCGAAGATCATGTTCTTAACGCCTTTGTTGGCAACCACATCCATTGAACAGGTTGCGTCCATCATGGCCAGATATCCTGTGTCAATTACCATCTGCTGTCCTGCTGCCAGTTCATATTCCACCGCTGAACCGTCAATTTCCACAAAGACCGTGCCGTTTCCGGAAAGCTTCTGCATTATGAATCCTTCTCCTCCGAAGAATCCGCTGCCCAGCTTTTTCTGGAAGAAAACTGACAGCTCTACGCCCGCTTCTCCTGCCAGAAAAGCGCTTTTCTGAACTATCACCGGCCTGTCGGGAGTTATCTCTATTGCCCTTATATCTCCCGGAAAGCTTGAAGCAAAGGCTATCATGCCAGGCCCGCCCTGTGCAGTAAATTTGTTCTGGAAGATGGATTCCCCGGCAAACATACGCCCAAGGGCTTTGCCGAACCCGCCGTTGCTGGTGGTTTCCATATTCATGTTCGGTGACATCCAGCTCATGCTTCCTTTTTCTGTGATGATGGTCTCTCCCGGTTCCATCTGGCATATCACTGCCGGAAGCGGCGCTCCTTCAATCTTGTACTGCATAAATCTCTCTCCTTTTTATATCATTTGCATTATGGGTACGATCACGCTGCGGACATGGCTCCTGCGCCGCAGATATGGTCATCTTGAGCCTTTCCATGAGCTCTTCAGGCCCACGATCTCGTTAAATACCGCTTCTCCCGGTTTATGGTCTTTTATGTCAGCCACATAATATCCATGCCGGAAAAACTGGAATCTTTCTCCGGCCCTTGCTTCGCTCACGGACGCCTCTGCATATGCGGTGGAGACTTTCACGCTGTCAGGATTTTTGACAGGTTTTCCGTCTTCATCTTCGATGAACAGATAGTCGTACTGGCGTATGGTCAAAGGAACAGCGCTTGCCGCATCCACAAAGTGGATGGTACCTTTGACCTTGCGTCCTTCAAAGCCGCTTCCGCTCTTGGTCTGCGGATCATAGGTGCAATGGATCTCTTTGATGGTGCCGTCAGGGTTTTTGATGACATCTGTGCATGTTATATAATATGCGCCTTTTAAGCGTACTTCATTGCCTGGGAAAAGCCTGAAATATTTCTTGGGCGGCTCTTCCATAAAGTCGGCTCCGTCTATCCATAATTCTCTTGAAAAGCTTACCTTTCTTGTTCCCATTTCAGGTACCTGGGCATTGTTCTCTATCTCGCACAGTTCAGATCGTCCTTCCGGATAATTGGTTATTATGACTTTTACCGGGTCGAAGATGACATTCCTGCTTGGAACCCTTGTTTTAAGATCCTCTCTGACACACTGCTCAAGCTGCGCCACATCAACGGTACTGTTGGATTTGGATACTCCTATGTCTTCGCAGAACTGTCTGACAGCCTCCGGAGTATATCCCCGTCGGCGTATACCTGCGATGGTCGGCATCCTCGGATCGTCCCAGCCGTCTACGGTGCCGTCTTCAACCATGGCTTTGAGATATCTCTTTGACATTACCGTGTGGGTAAGGTTCAGCCTGGCAAATTCGATCTGCTGAGGCGGAGCCTGCCACCATCCCACTTCCCTGAGTACCCAGTCGTACAACGGTCTGTGGTCTTCAAACTCCAGGGTGCATATTGAATGGGTGATCCCCTCTATGGCATCTTCTATAGGGTGGGCAAAATCATACATAGGATAAATGCACCATTTATCTCCCGTATTGTGGTGCGATGCATGGGCTATACGGTATATGATAGGGTCACGCATATTGATGTTTGGCGATGACATGTCTATCTTGGCTCTGAGGACCTTTTCACCGTCCTTGTATCTGCCTTCTTTCATCTCTTCAAACAGTCTGAGGTTTTCTTCTATGCTGCGGTTCCTGTAAGGACTGTCTTTGCCAGGCTGCGTAAGAGTACCTCTGTATTCTCTGATCTCATCTCCTGTAAGATCACATACGAAAGCTTTGCCTTTTTTTATGAGTTCTACAGCCGCCTCATACATCTGGTCAAAGTAATCGGAAGCCCAGAGTCTCTTGTCCCATTCAAAACCCAGCCATCTGACATCTTCTTCTATGGAGTCTACATACTCTACATCCTCTTTGACCGGGTTGGTATCATCATATCTGAGGTTGCATTTGCCTCCGTATTTGGCTGCGGTGGTAAAGTTGAGACAGATGGACTTGGCGTGTCCGATGTGCAGGTAACCGTTAGGTTCCGGCGGAAAACGGGTACACACCTTGTCTCCGTATTTTTTTGATTCGAGATCTTTTTCGATGATCTCCTGAATAAAATTGTCTGCCATATATTATCCTCCCATGGGTTGATTTGTACGGTGCCGGACTGCGGCATAACATCTTGCGTCAATTATACCATCATCCGCCGCATTTATCCAGCCAAGTTTTACCAGCCCGCGCGGGCGCTCAGAACATTCCCAGCGTCTTAAAGAGAAATATCCAGAAAAACAGGGTAAGACTCGACAGAGCCGAAGAAAATACCACGCAGTTGCCTGCCAGTTCTCCGTCGCTGCCCATCTGCGCCGCCATCGTATAAGAAGAGATCCCTGTCGGCGAAGCGAACACCGGTATCATCGTAGCAAATTCAATGCCGCGCAGGCCCAGCAGGGCGCCGAGGGTGAGGGCGACGGCAGGCACGATGATCAGCCTTCCCGATACGCAGATTATCAGATTTCGCCATGAATGCGAAAGGCTCTTCTTGTTCAGCGACGCGCCCAGCACCAGCAGAGCCATCGGCGTAGCGACCGCGTCCATCGACGAGATCGTGCTTTCCAGAAAGTCCGGCAGCTCGATATGTAAAACTATAGTCAAAGCGCCGGCAATCGCGCCGAGAATCAGCGGGTTGGTGAATATGCCCCTGATGATCTGGCCGGCGTTTGGTTTGCCGCCGCGGAAAAACTCGAGCAGGATCACGGCCAGAACATTGTATGCCGGCACGACGATGGCGATCGTCACCGCCGTGGTGGTGAGGTTTTCGTCGCCGAAAATATTGGAAACAAGCGGCAGTCCCATGATTACGAGGTTACTGCGGTAGATTGCCTGAATCATGGCGCCGCGCGTACGGTTGTCCTTTTCTATTTTTAAGATGATGAGCGCGGAAACGGCGATCACCGCCAATATCATCGCCAGGCAATAGACTATCAGTTTAATGTCAAAAGCGTCGCCGATCTCCGCCCCGTATAGGTTGTCGAACATCATCGGCGGGAAGAAAACCGTAAACACCAGCTTGTTCAGGCGCTTGGCTTCCGCCTCGTTTATGAGGCCCGCCCTGCGCGTCAAAACTCCAATTACCATGATCAAGAACATGGGCGCTACTGCTTCAACTGCGATAACTAAGTTCTTTACCATTTTTATCCATTAGACCTTCCACCGGCTTTCGCCTTAATTTCTGTTCAAAAATATGCACTTTCATCATAGCACAACTGTATGCAAAATGCAAAAGGAGAGTGCAGATATCTTTTTTACAATATGCGTTATCTGTACAAATTCCGTACCCGTGATACAGGTTTGTTTTGACACGAAATTCCAGTTATAATATACTATAATCCTCAAGGAGATTAACGAAATATGAAGAAACATATGATAACAAAACTGTTTTTACTGATCACCGTTTTAATCCTGCTTGCCGGCTGCAGTCCCTCCATTTCCGGAGACGAAAACAATGACAGCAGCAGCCCCGGCTCAGACAGCCAGACCACTGATACGCAGGAGCCCGATGATCAAACCGCTTCAGGTTCTGCTTCTGCCGGCATAGACATGACCGGGCTGCCTGATCCTATCGATGTCCGTTCCTCAGACGACGGCGGCCTTCTTGTGCTGGTCAACAAGCTCCATACGGTAAGCGCAGATTACTATCCGACAGACATGGTGGCTGTTGACGGATCCCTTTCCACCAATCAGGGGCTGTATTTCAAGCGGGAAGCCTATGATGCTTACCTGAAAATGCTTTCGGCGGCCAAAGCGGACGGTATCAACTTCCTCATATGTTCTGCCTATAGATCATACGACACCCAGAAAAGCCTTTATGACAGTTCCCTTTCGGCCTATGGAGCAGACTTCACTTATACCCGTACTGCCTATCCCGGCAGGAGCGAACACCACACAGGCTGGGCAGTCGACATAACTTCAGCATCCATGGGATACGGCCTCAGTCAGGATTTCATAAACTATCCTGAAGGGCAGTGGATAAATGAGCATTGCAGCGAATATGGATTCATCATCCGCTATCCAGAGGGTAAGACCCACATAACCGGCTACGATTACGAGCCATGGCACCTGCGATATGTGGGGGTTGATACGGCAAAGGAGATAACCGGCTCCGGCCTGACCTTAGAAGAATATCTTGGGGAAGCATAGCCAGATGCCACAAGGGGCGGCTCTGCCTGCCCCGTACTGCATGCCGGATCACAGATCTCATATGTCCGCCCCTGAATAAAAAAATCCATCCTCTCTTACCGACAGGATGGAACATTTGTAAAAACTTCATTGATCTCAGTCATCCAGATAGTACCTTCTCTTTCCCACAGAGGCTCTGCCGTACTCGATGGCTTCGGCCGGACAGCGGCAGATACAGGCCATACAGTGAGTGCAGTTATCTGACCATTTGGGCCTGCCGTTCACGATGGCTATATTGTTGGTGGGACATACCTGCCGGCATAAGCCGCATCCCGTACATCCGTCAGTAGTCCTGAAGCCTTTGGCGTTCACGGCAAACTTGTAGAACAGCACATTTACTATGGAGCTCTCTATCGCACCCAGCAGAGAGCTTTTTTGCATGAGTTTTTCTCCGGCACTGATCTTTGCGGCGGCAGCCCTTAGGCTCCTCTCGGCGGCTCCGATGAGGCGCGCCGAAGTTTCTTCGTCAGGAACGCTGAACATGGCCACATAGTTTTCCGGCATCCTGATGCCTATGCAGCCGCAAAAGTCAAAGCCTTTGTCCCGGCACAGCCGGGCAGCATATTTGGCGGCGTTCCCTGATGATGAACCGCAGGTCAGGATGAAATAGGCCCTGTCGGTCCCGGAAAAGCTGCTCCTTTCTATAAACTCGCTTGCTATCCGCGGCATACGCCATGCATAAGTCGGCATTACAAAGATGAAAGGTTTTTCCGAATGGAAGTCCCCTGTCTGTCCGCTTTTTATCATGGCTGTCATGTCCATGATGTCCTCATCACCTATGAGCTGCGGAAGCATGGCCGCCAGATGGCGGCTGTTCCCCGTTCCTGTAAAATATAAGATCATTCTCTGTCATCCTCCGAATCCCCCGGCGTCTACCCTTTCCACAACGAGCATTGCCAGGTCTGCAGACCTGAGATAGTCCAGCACCTTTTCCTTGCTTCCGGCCAGGCAGTAATTGACAGTCATAAAGGAATCGCCCGCCTGTGCGGCCGCTATGGCCTCGTCGATCACTTGCGGTGCCTGATAGTACACGGTAGAATTGCTGCAGACATTCAGGTCTTTCCATATATCCATATTATCTCTTAATATTCCCAGGTTTTCAAGATATATCTGTTTTATTTCTGCGGCTGTCATCTGGCTGCGGTTAGTGTCCCTGTCGCCGTAAGAAGCGCTCATGGCCGTGCTGACCCCAGCCTGGAAAGTGTTTTCCGGCTCATAGACCTGGAGCCACCAGAGCATGCTGCCGGCACGGTCCATGACAGTGCTCACATCGGAGGCCTCTTTCTGGGATACGGAAATATATATGATGGCCGATTCAGGAAGTTTTTCCAGTTCCTCGATCATGGCATCCGGGTCGGTGACTTCTTCCATCTTTTCTGTATAAAACTTCCCGGTCTCAAAGGCCGTCCTGTGGTCCGGATCGTTCTTTACCGACAGCTTCCCCAGGCGCATGGCCATCTGGACATTGACCTCGCCTATATATTGCTGGCGGCGCAGATCCGTCACATCCATGTTCAGGGTGTAACATCCGAAACCGTCGCTTTCTGCTTCCAGGGATATGACCTCTTTCCACGGCATGGTCGTCTCGTAATATGCCCGCATGAGGGTCAAAAGCTGCTGCCCATCCTTTTCCATCCTGACCGCATCAGGGAAGATCAGCCTCATCAGCGGGCTTATGCAGAAAATCACGGCGACCACCGCCGCCAGCATGACGATAAATGTCCTGGCTGCGATCTTTTTTATCCTTCTGTTTATTGCTTTTTCAATATAGGCGTTGAAGTCTTTGTCATTCTCCATGGCAAGGTTTTTCAGATCATCATTTATATTTTTATTTTTCATCCTCTTCCTCCCTCATCCTGATAAGCATTTTCTTTGCGCGGGACTTGATCTGCCTTACATTTTCTTCTGTAATGCCATGGGTAGCGGCAATATGGGCATTGTCCTCGTTGAGATATACGCTGGCGATCATCACAGAACGGTATCTTTCTGGCAGAGATGAGATCATAGCCGCCAGCCGCAGTTTTTCCTCTCCTGCGATGTAGTCTCTCAGCAGGTCTTCCTGAGCCGGCAGGGAAAGCTGCCCTATGTCCATGTCATCCATGAACTTCTCATGTTTACACTTATTAAGCCAGTCGTTGCGGATGACCCTGGCCGCCCATGATAGGAAACTCCCTGTCGCATGATAGGATAGTATCGCTTTCAAAAAAGCCTCATGTACCAGGTCTTCCGCCTGTGTCTTATCGTGGGTATAGGAGCAGGCGATGAGCATCAGTCTGCCGTAATAGCGTTCGTACATGGCGCCGATATCGCTCTTGGCTTTCTCTCTTTTCAACCCTGCTCCCTCCTTTCCTCTCTCAATATATAAACAATCGGGGAGGTCTTTTGTGACAATGATATCATATAAAAAATATGCCGGCAATGCATGCTTCCGGCGCCTGCATCGGGCGCAAAAAAAAAGACGGATATCCGTCTCCATGTGTACTGCTCCTTCAATCTGTTTCCGAAGCAGCCTCCTTTTTCCCTATGGTGTTCAGCAGCACTGCCCCAAAGCAAAGGATGCTGCCCAGCAGGAATCTGACCGTTATCGTCTCGTGATAGTACAGTACAGAAAACAGGAATCCGAAAAGGGATTCCAGGCTCATCAGCAGGGCCGCCGTTGTGTCCCTGGCATATTTCTGAGCCCAGTTCTGTGCAAGAAATGCAACGAAAGTGTTCAGCACTGCAAGATATGTGATACCAGTCCATGATTCTGCTCCGCCGGGTAAAGTCCACTGACCAAGTACAGCACAGCCGCCAAGACCGACCAGTCCGGCGGTCAGCATCTGAAAAAATGACATCGCAAAAACATCGGTATTTTCATCGGCAAAAATGCCCACGGCAACGATCTGCAGTCCGAACAGGACGGCAAACAAAACGCTCAGACTGTCGCCCATACCGATCTCAAGGGAACCATTCAATGATATGAGCCCAATACCTCCCAGGGCTGCAAGACCGGCGATGAATGCCCTTGCCTGGGGCCTCTTTCCTATCAGTATCCAGCTTATAAATGGCACAAACGCCACATATGAACTGCAGAGGAACGACTGGTTCGCACTGGTCGTATACTGAAGGCCTATTAACTGTACTGCCTGGCCGGTCACCTGTATCAGGCCGATCAGCACACCTTTTTTGATCAGATCAAAGGATGCTGCTCTTATCCGTTTAAATAAGAAAACTGCGCACAAAATGGCGCCTGCACAGTATCTGAATGCAATGACTGCAAATGGCTCCATGTCCGTCAGGGCCATTTTACCTGCTATGAATCCGCCGCCCCATATGGCAGCTACCAGCACAAGTATCAGATTGGCGCCGTTCTGTCTGTTGGGTCTCTCCATATATGTATTGTCTCCTCCGGTAATTTGCTCACAAAAAGGCTGCCTGATCGCAGGCAGCCTTTAAAAGTCGTTTACTGTCAGTTGACTTATCTTTCAACAACCATAGCAGTACCCATACCGCCGCCGATGCACAGGGTGGCAAGGCCGTACTTGGAGTCTCTTCTCATCATCTCATAGATCAGGGTGATGAGGATCCTGCATCCGGATGCTCCGATAGGGTGTCCTATGGCGATGGCGCCTCCGTTTACATTGGTTTTTTCAGGGTCAAGGCCAAGGTCTTTTCTTACTGCCAGTGACTGGGCAGCAAAAGCTTCGTTGGCTTCTACCAGATCCATATCTGCGATGGTCAGTCCGGCTTTTTCCAGAGCTTTCTTGGAAGCAGGGACCGGTCCAACGCCCATGATGGAAGGATCAACGCCGGCGGAAGCGTAGGATTTGATGGTGCACATAGGCTTGATCCCAAGCTCTTCAGCTTTTTCCTTTGACATTACTACTACTGCTGCTCCGGCATCATTGATTCCGGAAGCGTTTCCTGCAGTTACGATTCCGTCTTTCTTGAAAGCCGGTTTCAGCTTAGCAAGAGCTTCTTTGGTGGTTCCGAATCTTGGGAACTCGTCAGTGTCGAATACGATCGGATCACCTTTTCTTTGAGGAATTTCAACCGGAACGATCTCATCTTTGAATTTGCCCTCTTTGATGGCGGCTTCAACTCTGTTCTGGGAAATTGCTGAGAATTCATCCAGTTCTTCTCTGGTGATACCCCACTGCTCAGCAACATTTTCAGCGGTGATACCCATGTGGTATCCGTTGAAAGCGTCCCACAGACCGTCGTTTACCATCATGTCCACCATAGGAACATTGTTCATCCTTGCTCCCCATCTTCCAGCAGGCATGGCATAAGCTGTAGCGGACATATTTTCAGCTCCTCCGGCAACGATGATGTCAGCATCTCCGGCCTTGATGATCTGAGCAGCCAGCTCAACGGCTCTCAGTCCTGAACCGCAAACCTTGTTGATAGTCATAGCAGGAGTTTCGATAGGCAGCCCTGCATCTAAAGTCATCTGTCTTGCAACATTCTGTCCGAGTCCTCCCTGAAGAACGGCTCCCATGATAACCTCTTCCACCATTTCAGGCTTGATCCCGGCTCTTTCGATAGCACTCTTGATAACGATCGCACCAAGCTTTCTGGTCGGAACATTCTTCAGTGAACCGCCAAAGCTTCCGATAGGTGTTCTTGCTGCGCTTACGATAACAACTTCTCTCATTCTCGTGTTTCCTCCTTAGATTTCTTTGTTTGACCTGTGTCATGGTAATAACTGATACATCTTGTATACATTATTATTAAAACACAAGCCAAAACATAAAGCAAGCATTTTTTGATAAATAATTAACAATAATCTTATTCTTGAAATGAAAAACTAACTTCCAGATGTACCTTCCTTTAACGAAGTTCGTTTT
>UQOC01000039.1 GCA_900542565.1 uncultured Eubacteriales bacterium
ACAGGGGAAAGCTTTTTACACGGTCCGCACCAAGGCGCCCAGAAATCAATGAGTACAGGTTTGCTACCTTCTATTATATTTGCGAACTGTTCTTTTTTCAAATCAATTATATTCATTTTATAAACTCCTTTCCTTTAACTGAAATGATCATATCATAATGATGGCCGGTTTTCCGTGACATTATCACAGATTGACATCTGCTGCCCGGCAAATTATACTTAGGTTATAAAGATCGAAGGAGATGCCATGGATTTTCAGGACTATTTTCCCTTGTGGCCAAAACTTAACAAGAGCCAGCAGGAACGGATCAGAGCCAGCCTGTTTTACCGTGAGGTAAAAAAAGGCACTATCCTTCATGACGGTGCTCTTGACTGCACCGGTCTGTTCCTCATCAGAGACGGACAGCTCAGGGCTTACATCTTGTCTGAAGAAGGGCGGGAGATCACCCTTTACCGTCTTTTTGAACGGGATATGTGCCTGCTTTCGGCTTCCTGCATCATGCATTCGATACAGTTTGAAGTGATGATCGCAGCAGAAAAGGATACTTCTATGTGGGTGATCCCGGCCGATGTATATAAGGCGGTCATGGAAGAGTCGGCTGCTGCAGCCAATTATACCAACGAACTGATGGCTTCACGCTTTTCTGATGTCATGTGGCTGATCGAAGAAATAATGTGGAAAAGCCTCGACAAACGGATTGGAAATTTCTTGCTGGAAGAGTCGGCCATTGAGGGCAGCAACCGCCTCCACACGACCCATGAGACCATTGCAAACCATCTGGGCACACACCGGGAGGTGGTGACGAGGATGCTGCGCTATTTCCAAAACGAAGGTATGGTCAAGCTTGCTCGTGGCGTAGTGGAGATCACCGATGAAAAAAAGCTGGCTCAGATTTCGCGTCTGCCTGAATAAGCGGCAATCCCGCCTATGTTGGAGACATCGGAATACCCCATATCCCGCAGCCTGTTGACAGCCTGACGGCTCCTGACGCCGGAATGGCAGTATACATAGAGGGGTGTGTCCCTGTCACTGATAATGCTGCTGGTATTACCGATAGACTGCAGAGGGATATTTTTGCTTCCTGGTATGTGGCCGTCCCTGTACTCTGCAGGTGTGCGCACATCTATGAGCACTGCGCCGGGTACGGATTTACACTCCTCAACCAGATGATCGATATCTTCCTGTCTGAAAAAATTCAAAAGTCCCATGACTGTCCTCCTAATATATTGATCATGCCATGATCATAGTGCAAAGCAGCAGTCAGGTCTGTGATGATGTCACATTAAGGAGAAAACAGAGGTTTTATCAGGCTTTTCTGAAAGAAAACATCATGGCTGTCAAGGACAGGCAGCTATGATCGCTGCTGATGCGGACTTGATTTTGCGGGCAAGTGACGGTAAAATGAATGAAACGGACTGAATTGGAGGAATATACAATGGAAGAAACCAGAACCACAGTTGTCGAGAAGACAGTGAAAACAGGTATCACATTTGGCAGCGCACTGGCCATGGTGATAAGCTACACCACATGGAGATCAGTGGGCTGGGCCATAATCCACGGACTAATGAGCTGGGTATATGTGATCTATTTCCTGCTGAAGTATTAAGGAAAAAATGCGGACAGCATAAATAAAAAAGAGAGAATATGTGGTATGAATAAACAAAAAAACCTGAAACAAACAATTTTGCAGAAATTTGACGACCTCCCAACTAAAGAAAAGAAGGTCGCCGAATATATAATAGATAACTACGACAACATATCCCATTTCAACAGCATAGAGCTTGCAGACGCCATAGGTGTAAGCGATACGACTGTGATACGGTTTTCCAAGAGGATCGGATTCAAGGGCTTTTCCCAGTTCAAGGACGAGCTGCGCTCAGAGGCCCTGCATGAGCGGCGTCCTTATGCTGTCATGCATGAGATGACCCTTGAAGCAGATAACGAAGTTGTTTCAAATTACATCTCATATGGCCGCAAGGATATGGATGATTTTCTGGGAAAACTTGATACAGGCTTGATAGATAAGATCGCCGACGAACTGCTCAATGCTCATATAGTATATTTGTTTGGGCTGGGCTGTGATCGTGTTGTATCTGAATTTTTGCTCAACTATCTGCCGCTGTGCGGAGTACGGTGCGTCAATATTTCGGAACAGGGGCTGAGCATGAGAGAAAAAGCGATGTTTATGCAGAACAACGATCTTTTGTTCATTTCAAGTTCGCCTAAGCAGGAAGATGATGAATTCTGGCTGACAGAATATTGCAGCAGCAACGGGATACCTGTGATCCTGATGACTGACTCCGAGATCACGGCCCAGAAAATGGCCCCTATGTATACGGTCTATATAAAACCATCATATGAGACATTTTTCCATTCAAAGGTCATCCCTATGATGTTCTGTGACCTGATACTTCTTTCCATAAGCCGAAAGAACCCTTCTCGTGTGGAAAAAATGCTGAAAAAACATTATGAGATAAATGACATATAAAAACAGCTTTGCGAAAAAACAAACACCGCAGGACATTGGGATATATCAAGACGATGACCTGCGGTGTTTTCAAAGCGTTATGAGTTAAGGGCTCAGGCGCCTATCAGGAGACCGACTGACAGCACGGTCACTGTGATAAGTGTTATGATGCCCACGAGTGGCATTATGAACCTGAACCACTTGGCATAAGGTATTTTAGCCACTGCCAGAGCAGTGATCAGGATGCCCGAAGTCGGCGTAACTACGCTGATTATACCCTTGCCCAGATGGAAAGCTGTGATAGTCATCTGTACAGAGATATCCTGCAGGTCACTAAGAGGACCGAGGATAGGCATAGTAAGCGCTGCAAGTCCTGAACCGGAAGGGATGAGTATAGACATGATACCTTCAAATATCATTACCAGATTGATATATAATACATCCGGCATACCATCAAGGAATTCGGCAGAAGAATAAAGGATGGTGTCTATGATGTTACCGTTTTGAGCGAGGACAACTATGGCCCTGGCTAAGCCAAGCACGAAGGCGGCAGAGATGACATCTGTCATGCCGCTTATGAATGATTCACAGATTTCACTCTGCTTGAGACCGCCTATGATGCCTCCGATGATCCCTACGGCCGTAAATACCATGGCTATGTCGCTGACATACCAGCCCAGTTCAAGTACGCCGTATACGATCAGTCCCATGCCGGCTAAAAACATCAGGAGAACGATCAGGCGCCTTACTGTGAAATTGTGGATACTGTCAAAGTCGATGGTGAAATGATCCTTATTGGCCAGGTCGTATTCATATACTATGGAGCTTTCCGGCCTGGCTTTGACCTTGCGTGCATGGAGCATTACATAGATGATTCCGGTCAGCATGAGTATGACAAAGATAACAGTCCTGTAGCCTATTCCGGAGCCGGGAGCCAGCTGGGTGAGGGCCTGGGCTATGCCTACTGTGAACGGGTTGGTCGTTGACGCCATGAAGCCAAGTTCAGATGCTATGAAAACGACAGATACACCGGTGAGCGTATCATAACCCAGGGAACACATGAGAGGAACAAAGATCATGTAAAAAGGTATAAGCTCTTCGCCCATGCCGGCGATGGAACCTGCCAGGCCAAATATCACCATGCAGACTGGTATCAATAGATATGCCCTGTGCTTGAGTTTTTTTACAGCAACGCCGATGGATGCTTCTATTGCGCCTGTTTTGTTGATAATTCCGAAGGAACCGCCAACTAATAATACGAAACCTATAATTTCAGCAGCGTCAACAAACCCGTCAATGGGGGAACGGAATATCTCGATAAAACCCTGGGGATTTGCTTCGGCTTCGTGGTATGTCCCTGAAATGACCACTTCCCGGCCGTCAACTACTTCCCTGTCGTAGACGCCGCTTGGAATGAGCTATGTGGATACACCTGTAATGAGCACTAGTATAAAGATAAGAGTGTAGGTATGAGGGACCGAAAATTTTTTGAGCTTCTTTTTCATAATTTTCCTCCTGTTCTTATTTTTGATTCGGCGAGCTCTTTTACATGCATATTAGCATAAAGAAAATGGGATGTAAAGAATTTTTATATTTTATTTTATTAAAAAAGAATTTGCATATTCTTTAATGATGGTATATACTGACTTTAAAATAAAAAAATATTTTTTGAAAATTTACGGAGGAAATGAAATATGACCGATAAAATGTTGAAAAAACAAGCATTTGAGGCGGCGGACCGTTTAATGGGAACTTTTGAGGAAATATCGGACTATGTATTCAAACATCCGGAGCTGGGAGGAGAAGAATTTGATTCGTCAAAATATCTTGCAGACGAATTGCATTCATTTGGGTTTGCGGTGACCTTTCCTTATGAAGATCTTCCCACTGCATTTATAGCTTCCTACGGAGAGGATCCGGATGCGGATACCTTTGCTTTTGTAGCAGAATATGATGCTCTTCCGGGTTACGGGGAAGAAGGAGGCCCAGGCCATGCCTGTGGACATAACTGGATAGCGGCGGCGATGTGCGGATGCGGGATAGTCCTTGCAGAGATTGCTGATAAACTGGGGATAAACATCCGTGTGATCGGAACGCCTGCTGAAGAAACCTTTGGCGCCAAATACGATATGATAAAGGCAGGAGCATTTGACAATGTTGATTTTGCCATGCAGGCTCATCTTGACGAAGCGAATTGTGTGGAAACGGTGACTCTGGCCATGAATTCATTGGAATTCGACTTTAAGGGGGTAGCTGCACATGCGGCCGCATTTCCCGAAAAAGGAGTAAATGCCCTGGATGGTGTGATCGCCATGTTCAACAGTATCAATGCGCTGAGGGAGCATACGACGGAAGACGCCAGGATCCACGGCATCATTACCCAAGGTGGAGTGGCGACCAATGTTGTGCCTGATTTTGCTCAATGCCGTTTTTCTTTCAGGGCTGCCGAAAAAAGCTACCTTGCTGAATTGCGTCAGCGCATACTGAATATAGCCAGAGGCGCTTCCTTGTGTACGGGAGCTTCGGTGGAATGGAGGGATATAGAAAATCCTTTCGATAATATGGTCAACCTCAAATCATTCGGTGAGACTGTCATTGATAATTTTGCCTTGGTCGGGGTCACGGATTTTGTTTCAAGGGAAGATTATCCATCTGCCGGGTCTTCTGACATTGGAAATGTCAGCCATGTCTGTCCAACTCTGTATGCGGAGCTTTCCCTGAGTCCGGAGGCTATGTTCTGCGTACATGATGACAGTGCAATGCTTCTTGCAAATTCAGAGATCGCATACAAAAAGATGAACCAGACCATAAAGGCTTATTGCGGAGCAGTCATAGATATTGCTTCTGATCCTGGACTTGCTGCCAAGATCAGGCAGGAATTCAAGGCGGCTGCAAAGGGCTGACCGGAATCCATTGGCAAGGAGGGTAAAACATATGGCCAATATACATGATTACCTGCACTGGCGCGGCGATCTGACGACAGCACAGGCACCATTCAACGAAGTAGATGCTCTGATACTGGCTAAACTTGCCTACATACCATTTGAAGAAATCCGGCTGCGCCGGGGTTCGCTTCCCATCGCCATCGGCAATGCGGCAAAAGAGCTTTTGTCCTGGCCGGAAATAGAAAAGCATGTCCACTTTGACGACGATGTGCAGATGCTGCAGGAGCTGGCCGAAAGCAGGAGGTTTTGCGGTATGCGCCTTTCAAACTATGTCAACCGCTTTGACGAGGAAAGCCAGACTCAATTTGCAGCCATCACCGTGCAGGTCGAAGACGGACTCAGATATATTTCATACAGAGGCACGGATTCTACTCTGGTGGGCTGGAAAGAAAATTTCAATATGACATTTACATTTCCGGTGCCGGCGCAGAAAAGCGCGCTGGACTATCTGGAGCAGACTGAAGATATGGGAAAAGGCAGTTTTATCCTGGGAGGACATTCCAAGGGAGGCAATCTGGCCATGTATGCGGCAGCTATGGCAGAGCCGGCAATTCAGTGCAGGATAGATACTGTATATAATTTTGATGGTCCGGGATTCGATGAAAAAATGCTCGATACGCCAGGCTATGAGCGGATTTGCGCAAAGATGAACACCTTCATTCCACAGGCTTCCATTGTGGGCCTGCTGCTTTTACACGAGGAAAAGTACATTGTCGTAAAAAGCACGGAAAAAACAGGCATCATGCAGCACGATATTTCTTCGTGGAAAGTGGAGCGCGACCATTTGTGCTATCTTGACAAGGTTACAAATGCCAGCCGTTTCATAGACCGAACATTAAAAGGCTGGGTTGCTGATGTGGATGTTGAGCGCAGGGAAAAGTTTATCGATGCCCTTTATGATATAGTCAGCAAAACCAACGCTCACACATTGCATGACCTTGATGATAACTGGCTGGAATCGGCTGCGGTCATCCTGTCTACATATGGTTCCCTGGACGAAGATACAAGAAAAATGATAACCAGCATCCTTTCCCTGCTCATAAAAAATGCCAGAGAGAATATCAGACCGCTCCTGAAAGGATGAACAGATAAAAAACAGTTAAGAAGACTGCATTATCATATTTGGAATTGTCTTTACATCTGACATCTGTTATACTTTGTTTGAATACAGAAAATGAGAGGACCCTATATGTCCATGAAAAGATATTCCTATAAGGGAACAAACAAAGCAGAGATATTTGAGGACAGTTTACCGGAAAATACAATGAGGGATATGTTTGCGGCCCTGTACCGTCCTGTTTTTTGACAGATCGGTACAGGTTTTTTATTGCCGGGAAAATGCCGATAACCCGGAAAACGGCACAAGAGAGGAGAACGAGACCATGGGAATACTGGAACAATGTCAGATGTGGCATGAGCAGGATGAATATCAGAAGATAGCTGATGCGCTTGAAGCCCTTCCTACTGATGAGCGTACCGCTGATGTTGATATGGAGCTGGCAAGAGCATATAACAATCTGGGCGTGGCTTGCGAAGACCGCAGATTGCTCAGGAAAGCCATCCAGCTTATGAAAGCCCATGAAGAGGAGCTTTGTGAAACCTACTCCTGGAACTTTCGTATGGGATACAGCTGGTATCATCTGGAACAGGAAGGCCGCGCACTGGTGTTTTTCCACAGAGCACTGGAACTGCATCCGGGCAATGATGCAAAAATAAACACAAAGCAGGAAATCCTCCGGTTCATAAGCCAATGCGAAAAATGTATTACAAGGCCCATATTTGAAGAGTGCTTTCGTGAACGGACAAAAAAAGCATGGGAGACATTTGCAGAACAGGAATCACAGCTGCGCCGGATCATGGATGAGGATAAAGACCACAGACGCAGCCATGAGCTGATAACACAGTGCGGGGAGATACTGGATCTGGCTTTTGACAACATAAGTTTTGAAATGGGATTCGACGGTGAAAAGTACGAACTGATCCTCACTCCGGAAGGTGACAGGGTCAAACTGTTTGAACTGGTGTATTTTCAGGAACATGTACCGGAAGAAGTCCTGAAACACTGGGCAGTTACCGTAGGACGCCAGCCAGCCGATGATGCAGGCCTTTGGTTTGACCGGTGGAAAATATCCGGAAAGGATGTGCAGATCTGGATAGAACGAACAGGCGAAAAGAGCTTCAGCATGTCTGCATACTGTGAAAAGCTGATGCCGCTGATCCGCGAGGACAGGGGACAGGTATGGTGGATGCTCACGACCCTGACAGATCAGGTACTGGGAGAGATTCCCAATATGAGATATATAGAGGAATTTGACCTTTTGGATGAACCGAGGAAAGAATCCCATATCCTTCTTGCTGAACTGCCGGAAAAATTGAGAGAATATGGAATGGATCTGTCCGTTGATCCCCATGCATGTCTGGAAAGCTATATGGGATATCAGATGGAGGCTGATGAAGATCCTGATGCTGACTGGAGGATGGACATCATTGCCGGATCCACATGCTGTGATGCCATTGTCAGCGGGTATCTGGAAGGTGAAAATGACTATATGGATGATCTGCATGCCGATGGGGCTGTGGCAGGTTTTCTTTGTTATCCTCTGGACACTCTCCGTGAAGAAAAAGGCAGCCAGAAGATATTCGATTTTCGTGACAGGCTGGAAGAATACCTCGGCAGTGATTGCGGATCTGATACTCTGATCCTTACAGGCGGAGGCACCGGACTGTACTGCGGATATGTTGACTTTATCGCCTGGGATCTGGATAGGGCTTTGGATCATGCAAAAGAATATTTCGATGATACGGATATACCTTGGGCTGTTTTCCATACTTTCCGCAGAGAAGCCGGTACAGTAGGACTGAAAAGTCCGGATGAAGGCAGCCTGCAAACGGATGGCCGCCAAGAAGGAGAGGGAGGACGATCTTCAGACGATCAGGGATATGTTCCTTATACATTGGAAAATGCGGATGAATTTTACAGGCAGATAGAAAAATGGAACGATGAGGATAAATACAGCCGCTGCATTGAAACTCTTGACGGCATACCTGCGGAGCTGCGTGATTACCGGTGGGCCTATACCCTTGCTCGTGCTCTTGAAAACTATGCTGTGATCGGAGACCAAGATGAAAATGCGTCTGATGAAGAAGCGGAAAAAGCTCTGTCCAGAGCCATTGATGTGCTTGAGTCTGTCCGCAAAGAAGGACAGGACAAGGCAGAATGGAATATGCGCATGGCATATGGATACCAGTATCTTAACGGGCAGAAAGAAAATGCCCTCATTTATGCACGGCGGTGGGCAGAGCTGGATCCAAAGGACCGGTGTGCGATGATGGTCATCCGGGAGTGTAAAGATGAGATAAATAAACAGCAGTCACAGGACCGTCTGAGGAAAGGGAGCGGATCTGCGCCGGGAGACATTCCCTTTGACGGATTCGACTTTGACGGATTCTGGGATGATGATGAATATGCCCTGAAAGAATATGTATGTGATCCGCCGTCAGACCAGATGATAGCAGACATAGAAGAGGAACTTGGGTATAAGCTGCCGGCATCATACATATGGCTGATGAAACGGCATAACGGCGGAATCCCCGTAAATAACTGCTGTCCGACAGACGAGCCTACCATATGGGCAGATGACCATGTGGCTATAACAGGAATATTTGGTATTGGCAGGGATAAGCCGTATTCTCTTTGCGGAACTTTAGGCAGCCAGTTCATGATCGACGAATGGGAATATCCTGCCATAGGTGTAGCCATCTGCGATTGCCCTAGCGCCGGACATGATATGATATTCCTTGACTACAGGGACTGCGGCCCTGACGGGGAACCTGCCGTGGTACATGTGGATCAGGAGAACGATTACAAGATCACACATCTGGCGGACAGCTTCGAGGAATTCATCCGCAGTCTGGTAAACGAATCTGTGTACGATATTGAATATGACATGGAAAAGGACGGGACTGAGAAAGAAAGCAAAGGTGCCTTTGTGGGCTTTGTGCTGCTGTCTAAAGAAAAATGGGATAAAAAGAAGCTTATCATTGACCTGAAAGAAAAGTGGGATATCATCGCAGATGAAGATACGGACAGGGACAGGCGGGACGACGCTTTGATATTCAACATGGATAATATGATAGCTGCAGTAAGCTTCATGCCTTATCCCGTTCCTGGCGGTGAGGCTGCAGAAAATGCAAAGAACAATTATATGTGGCCCGGCGCAGTGAAAGCGGCCGAAAAACACAGCGCCCATATCATGGTGGCAGTGTTGGGCGAAGAGGATGACATGCTCAAGAAGGGAGAACTTTATGTTAAACTGACAGCTGCCTGCTGCCGGCAGAAATATGCATCAGGTATTTATGCCAGCGGTGTAGTGTTTGAACCTGAATTCTATGAGGACTTTGCCAATGTGATGAAAGAAGGCAGGCTGCCTGTCTATAACTGGATATGGATCGGGCTGTATCAGAGTGAGTTTGGCATCAGCGCCTATACTTACGGTATGGATATGTTTGGAAAAGACGAGATGGAAGTGCTGGAGGCCAATGGGGATCCGGCAGAGTTGAGAGATTTTTTAATCAACCTTGCTGCATATGTACTGGAAAATGATGCAGAACTGCATGATGGTGAGACCGTTGGATTTACGGCGGATGATAAGCACGCCGTCATGCGCAGCGAAGGTGTGGCACTGCCGGATAAGATGACGCTGAAGATCTCCTATGGATCGGACAGAGAAAACCCTGATGCAGAAAACGGGGATACGGACATCAATGACAATTACAGCAGAGACGGCGGGAGAATACAAAGACATTCGGGATCAGGTCTGCCTGAAGTTTATACCGATAAGGAAATGATGACAGTGGAAGAACATATCAATAAGTATTTCGGAGAATTTGAATGCGTGTTCCATGAACTTATATCCACAGATATACATGTGGACATCTGTATGATACCGCCGACGAAGGAAAGGGACTATAATACTCTTGTAACGATGGGCATGGGAGCCCACCTTATGAATGTGCCTGAAGAATTGTCGGAATACAAGCTGGAACGCGCAGAACTGGCCATTGCTCTGCCGGCCGACTGGAGAATGGAGCATGAGGCATTCAGCGATGAAAGGTGGTACTGGCCTGTACGCCTTCTGAAAGACCTTGCCAGACTTCCCATTGAATGCGATACATGGCTGGGCTGGGGCCATACCATAGACGGCGGCGGATCTTTTGCAAAAAACACAAAGTTGTGCGCTTCCATGCTGATAGGTCCGCAGACCGAAAAAGAAGGAGGCGAAGTCTGCATCCTGCCGGGCGGCGAAGAGGTCAATTTTTATCAGGTGATCCCGCTTTACAGAGACGAACTGGAGTACAAGATGGAAAACGATGCAGAAGCATTGCTGGATAAAATGCAGGAAACCAGCTTTGTGGTGCAGGTCAACCGACGCAGCGCCATTACGGGAGATGCGGGGGATCCAAGGCATTTCAACTGATATCCGATGCAGTATGCAGATTTGATAGTGCCATTTGTACGGGAATAAGGCAAAAAGCCTTTATGAAATCATGTGCCTGCGGCCATGGAGAATGATATTTCCGGAAAATGGAGAAAAACAGGTAAAAAATGAGGTGATATCATGGATGACAGACCATATCAGAAGCAATAGATGCGCTGATAGGATATGGACCCGCCGTATGGATCGGGGTTTTGGCAGCCATAGTGACATTTATCATTGAGGTGATATTATGTACAAAAGGTATTATTTTTGCCGGCGGTGAAAAAAAGATTGAAAGGGCGAGAAAAGAAGGCAAATATGCACAGGGAACACTGGTAGAATTATTATACCAAAACCGCGAACCTGAAGGAAAAACAGTAAACCGGCTATATTCCGGCATATATGAGTATACCGTAGAGGGGATAACCAGAACAAAGAGAGTGGTAGTTCCTGGGAATGCTCCCCCTAAGACGCTGTATTTTTATTATAAGAAAACGCCGGACCATGTCTTTACGGAGTATGATATAGGCAAAAATCCTTTTAAGATCTTGATATATATCATTCCGGTACTGGTTGCTTTTGCCGTCATGACTGCGCTTGGTTTCCGGCCGTGACAGATCTTTAGATGAGGATATTGGGGAGTAAACATGAGTTAAAACGATGGACGCCGTCCTTTATAAGGACGGCGCCGTTTTATATCAGTCCAGCTCTCTGTAATACAAGCTGCCATCGTTCATGAGCAGATACAGGTTGTCATCCATTACCGAGGAACCGGCCATATCCCATATGCTGCCGCTGCTGTTGAGCTCTGACACATCTTCCAGTTTGGTCATCAGGTAAGAAACGGTGCCCGATTTTTCTATCTCGTCGATAGAGTAAACATCGCCGTTTTCAAAGACAAATACCAGCCTTTCCGAAACAGGTATGATATCGGAAACCTCATCAGGTGTGTGACCGTCAGGGAGCGCAAAAGTTATCTCAAAGTTATCTGATGCATCGGTCAGATCCTCTCCGGAAGCTGCGGAATACAGAACGGTGCTGTCGCCAGACTTGCTGTATATCGGAACAGTCAAATAAGTCGAAAGTCCGGAAGAAGCGAATATCTTGTTCACATTGGATATGAGCGGCCTTGCTGTCGTCATGGTCATGGCACCGCGACTGCTGGTGTTTTCAACCATATACACATCATTATCAGAGGTCAGTACATATATGCAGTAACCGCTGCTGTTACTTTTAACAGGAATTATATCCTTAACACTGAGGGAACGGACATCAGAAGTATTAAATGAGGAAATCGGATTCTGGCTTTGCAGGGCAAAGCTGCCGGTTCCGTCATGATCCTCGTAGTAATCGAGTATATAGCTGTTCCCTTCTTTATGTGCGATCATATAATATGAACTCATTGAGATTTCCGGAATAAAATCTGTTTGAAGGTCAAATTCCATGTCAGTGAAGCTTATGCCATAATCGTTATATGGGAACAAGCTGATCTTGCCGTCTTTAAAATATAAGATGTTTTCGCCGATTTCGATGCTGTCAAAGTAGATCAGATCGTCAGGAGTATCCGGCAGCGTAAGCGCTTCTTTAAGCGTGCCGTAATCTTCAGAATACACCTTATTTCCGGCGACTATGACAGGGAAAGTGCCGCCGTTATCAATATTGGTGATATTGCCCTGGATAGAGCTTATCAGTTCCAGGCCCTCATCGTCATAAAGGTCGTTGATGAGTTTGATGTCTTCGCTTTCAAATTGTCCCTTTGCAGTCCCGATGCTCTGACCTGCAGGTTCGCCGGACGGCCCATCGCTGCTGCCGCAGCCTGCAAAAGACAAAATAAGAAGCATGATAGCAAGAAGAACTATTAACTTTTTCATTTTTTCACCTCTCTGATTTTGCCCCTTTTTCTGATTATACCATTAGAAGATCATGTATTCAAGATAAGTATCAGGCCACAGATCATCTGGCAGTGATATTTTTAGGCGGCTGCACGGGTTTGAAATATTCCGGAACAGAATATATTGACAGAGTGTCAAAAGGGCGTTACACTTATTCTGACATAATGTCAGAATACTTTTTTGATCATGATGGCGGTCAATAAAGAAAAATACCAGGTCAGACTTCAGGATCACATATACATGGCGCCTTACGGATCGCATCAGTTCAGAAGATGCGTCCCAAATGCCCATGATATAGGTATGACATGCAAGATAGGTTAACGGGCGGCGCCATAAGGAATTGACACTATGTCAGAAAGCGCATATAATATAATAAAAAATACAGGACGGCAAGACAGCTTTCTGTGAAATGACGGTCATAAGTCATGAGGGCCAGTTGGAAACCATACCATGGATAAAGGACTGTGACCGCAAAATACAGACTATAGCCAGAGATGATCTTGCCGGCCATGAAAGAAGGAACGAGATATGCCTAAAGGTTCAGAACAATTGACAAGAGCCAGAAAAGAAGAAATAATAGATGCCTGCGCAAGTCTTTATGAGGCTATGGGTTTTAAAGACATTACCATCCGCGATATAGGGGAGAAAACTTCTTTTACACGCACATCAATTTATAACTATTTTCAGACCAAGGAAGAGATTTTCCTGGGGCTTTTGCAGCGGGAATATGAAGCCTGGACCTGCGACTTAAAAGCCATAGTACGGGACCACGAGACCATGTCACCGGATCAGTTTGCCGAAGCTATAGCGCACACGCTGGAAAAACGGGGATGTATGCTCAAACTGTTGTCCATGAACCTGTATGACATGGAAGGCAACAGCCGGATAGAAAATCTGGTAGATTTTAAAAGGGTATATGCTGATTCAATGAAAGCGCTGACATCCTGTCTGGAAAAATTTTTCCCATATATGACGGAGACTGATGTGCAGGAATTTCTGTATGCTGTGTATCCGTTCCTGTTCGGCATATATCCTTATACGACTGCGACTGAAAAACAAAAACAGGCAATGGATCTGGCACACATAAAATATGTGAATTATTCTATATATGAGATAACAGTGTCGTTTATCTCAAAGATTATCAGGAGGAAATAAATTGAAATACAGAACTAATCAGAGGACCGGCGACAAGATCAGCATTGTCGGCCTGGGAACGGGACCGATATACGAGACAGCAGAAAAAGAAGCTGTCGAGGCCCTTTCCTACGCTTACGAAAACGGGATAAACTACCTGGACCTGGCGACAGCCGGGGCCAAGACATTTGAATATGTGGGAAAAGCTTTATCGCCTGTGCGTAGGGAAGTATTCTATCAGGTGCATTTCGGCGCCAATTATCAGACCGGCGAATACGGCTGGACTACCGAACTGGAAACGGTCAAACGCCAGATTGACTGGCAGATGAGGCAGCTTAAGACCGATTATATAGATTATGGCTTCATTCACTGTCTGGATGAAAAGTCTGACTGGGAGGACTATCAGAAAAACGGCGTACTGGACTATCTTCTGGAAATGAAGAAAAAGGGCGTTGTACGGTATATAGGAGTGTCGTCCCACACACCGGAACTTGCATGGAAGATCTTAGACACCGGTATTGTGGATCAGATGATGTTCTCGATAAATCCGGCATATGACTATCAGCATGGTGATTATGCCATCGGCAGCGCCAGCGAAAGAATGAAGCTATATCGCAGGTGTGAGGCAGAGGGCATAGGCATTTCCGTCATGAAACCTTATTCCGGAGGGCAGCTGCTCAATCCTGACACATCTCCATTTGGACAGGCGCTGACACCTTATCAGTGTATCCAGTACGCTCTGGACAAACCGGGCGTCCTGACGGTCCTGCCGGGGGTGCGCAATAAGGCGGATATAGAAGTCCTACTGGGATTTTTGGAAGCTTCCGATGAGGAAAGGGATTATTCCGTCATAAGCGGCCTCACGCCAAAAGATGTGGAAGGGGCGTGCGTTTACTGCAACCACTGTCAGCCTTGCCCGGCGGGCCTCAATGTGGGACTGATAAACAAGTATTATGATCTGGCGGTCATAGGAGATGATATGGCGGCAGACCACTATGCCAAGCTGGAGAAAAAGGCTTCCGACTGCGTTTCCTGCGGCCACTGCGACAGAAGGTGCCCGTTCCATGTGGCTCAGGCAGACAGGATGAAAGTCATCGCAGAGTATTTCGGCCGGTAAAAAACATGCATGAGCAGATCTTCCGGTATTAGAATACCAGCTGGATCAGCAGCATGTAACAGATGGTACCGCCGGCTATGGAAAGGAGCATCTGCCTTTTCCACAGGTGCAGGGCGACTACCACAGCAATGGAAATAAGTTCAGGAATGCCGTGGCTTCCCGATAGCAGGCTTACATTTCTCAGACAATATATGACCAGCAGGCCGAATACGGCAGCCGGCAGGAACCTGCCCAGAAACTGTATGTATTTGGGAGTAGGCTTTCCCGCAGGAAATATCAAAAACGGTAAAAATCTCGTAGCCATGGTGCCAAGGACCACCATGGATATTGTTATTATCTGCTCTGTCATGGTCATGGAAGTCATATGGAGCCTCCTCTCTCATGGCTGCCGGTCATAGAAGCGGCGGCCCCTTTCTTTTCCAGTGGCTTTCTGAGGGCGGAAAGGACAGCCAGGATGGCCAGCATGGATGGGATGATAAAGTTTTCTGAGCCAAAGGCCAGAAGGCACAGTACCGACAGGCCAAGGCCCAGCAGGGCGCTGGTGTGGTCTTTTTCCTTGAGCCATTGTTCCATAAATATGACCACGAACATGGCGGTCATGACAAAGTCGAGCCCCTCAGTATTGAAAGTGATGAGAGAGCCGAAGATACCGCCCAGAGTGGCTCCCGTAAACCAGTAGATGTGATTTAAAAGGGTCACAAAGAACATGAACCAGCCGCGGTCCACATCTTTTGGGATGTCCGCGGTGTAGTTGATGGAAAAAGTCTCGTCGCACATGCCGAAGATAAGATATATTTTTTTTAACCCAAGCCCCCTGAACTTGTCCAGCATAGAAATGCCGTAGAACAGGTGGCGGGCGTTTATCATCAGAGTCATGGCAAGGGCCTGGAGAGGGTTGAAAGCGCCCATCAGCAGGTTTACGGCCACGAATTCAACGGATCCGGCGAATATGGTAAGGCTCATCAGCATTGGGTACCAGAAGCTGAAGCCGGAGACATTCATGTAGATCCCATAGGTGAGCCCAAGGAACCAGAATCCGGCGAAAATGGGTATCGTATATGGAAAAGCAGCCTTCAGGGCCGGCAGGAATTTGCCTTTGGCGGTGCCTGGGGTGCTGACGGCTATATTGCGGCTGTCAGGTTTATCGCAGTGATGGGTGGTGTTGCGGTTGTCGTGTTGCAAAGTCAGGCCTCCTGGTCGTAAAGTCATTATAATATTATACATGAAATCCGGCAGTTCGTGAATCCTGGTGCCGGAAAATTTTCTCCTTTGCAAGCTATTGAAGGCCTGGCGAGAAAGCTTGGAAGCTCAGTACAGGCGGAACCATAACAGGAGCAGGACCCAGCCCGGACTGAGCAACCATCTTTATCAGAGACAGATACTATTGAGGGGCTAAAACCTTGATGCGAGTTAACACATCCCCGATGTCCCGGTTTATGCATATGGATTTCTCTGCGATCTCTTTCGGAATCCGGGTTTCACCAAGGTTTATACAGGCGTATGTGACTGCAGGGTTCTTGGCGGCCATCTGCCAGAAGGAAAATTTCACTATGCCGGGGGTGTTATGTTTATTGCTCGCCCACAATTAAGTCATTACTACAGTTTCCCGTTTTTCCCCTCTGCTTCTGTCTTTCCTAAGATATAGAGGAAAGCGGTGGCAGGGACGCGCAGAATGGGCACCATTGTTTCGTGTTTGGTGACGCCAAAATCGTCAAGCCGTTTTGTGATTAAAAAAGCGTCAGTGACTTTGGATTTTTCGTCCTGGCATAGCTCGACAATGGCGTCCGTTGCCGCAATGTGGGAATTGTTACGGTATTTCACTTCGCAGAGAATTTTCTGGCGGGGAAGCTCTACCACCACATCGACCTCTTTCTGATTGTCCTTTGCCTTTCTGAAATAGCCTAGGCTTGCCGTGCTGCCCTGATAGAAGGAAACCATATGCTTGTAGACGGTGGTTTCCACCATCCTGCCCAGTTCCTTTTCGTCCGAAAGTACATCGTCAATCATCAGCACTGCATTGCGGATGGCTGCATCTGCAATAAAAATTTTCGGCTTTCCTTTTAGAGCGCCTTTGCTGCCCACATCCATTGGCTTTGCCAGATAAATGAGATTGGACATCTCCAGCGCCTTGATGTAGTTATCAATGGTTGCGATAGAAGTGTCCTCCAGTTCTTTTGCCGCAGTTGTTGCGTTAAAAATCTCCGTGGAGTTCATACACAGATAGAGAAACAGTTTTTCCATCAAAAGCGGGCTTCGGATATTAAAGAGGGACAGCACATCCCGCTTGATTACCTTATCCACCACATCTTCCCGCAGCATTCTCTGTGCGTAGGCGTCATCGTCCGATAACACCAGCTCTGGGAAACCGCCGATCATAAGATAACGGTTAAAATGATTTTGCAGCGGAGTGAATTGATCCATCAAATCGCCAAGCTGCGCCGGACTCATACTTTTAAGCTCGGATAAGCGTAAATCATCCGGCAGTAGCGGCAAATCCAGATCAAGTAGCCTGCAATACTCATAAAAAGACATGGTAGGAATTTTGAGAACGCTCCACCGCCCCGTACCACTGTCTGCGGAACCCTTTTCCAAGACAGGGCTGGCGGATCCCGTGGCAATCAGCCGAATATCCTTCCGGCTGTCATAAATCACCTTCATCCAGAGTTCCCAGTTTTCGGTGTACTGCACTTCATCAAAAAGGATATACCTTGTGCCTTCAAGCGGGTACATCGTCTCATAAATGGACAGCACATTTTCCGCATTGACGAGTTTCAGAATCGGATTATCAAAGGTGGCGTACAGGATGTTTCTGGGATTTATACCTTCGTCAATCAGGTGGTCGATGATCTGATACAGAATCGTCGTCTTACCCACGCGCCTCATGCCGGATAAAACGGCAAACCTTCGGATGCTCTTATGGGTGAGCGTTTTCAAAGCCTCGTAATAGGCCAGTCTCTTTTGCGGCTTGCTTTCATCTTTGATGGCAGAAGGTGTGCGCCACCAAGGGTTATACTGCCGCAATACTTTTATGACCTGTTCATCATTTACAATCGCCATAATACACCTCCATAATACTATGTTTCCAACGAAGTTTTGCAATTATACTATCGCTTTTATCTCGGAGTTTACAAAGTATATTATAGCAACAGTCGAAACAAATTGCAAGTTATCTTTTGGAAATGGACGCTTTCCCGTAATAGATGCAGACATACATATTCCTCGAATTCTACTGCGTCATCAGTTGGAAGAGGTATTTAATGGCATCTTTGAGGCATTATGTTGATGGTACGCTATTTCGTAAGTTTACTGTACTATTAAAGAATTGAATGAAATAAAAACAAAAGTGGTCAGTCACACAGAAGAGCGACCGGCCACTGTCTATTCTCTATATTAAGGTGATAAGGGCTAGAGCGGTTTTTCGGGAGTTTTTGTGCAGTCGAATTTTTGCACAGTAATCTCCTTCATTCACCCTATCTCCATCAGTATGCCTGGAAATGACGAAGATTACCATGGCGTTGACGGAGATAACATTCATATTTTTATATTGATATATTTTCTTTCGGAACGCCTTTGAATCTGTTGCTTTTTATTTTAATTTTTTTAATATCTCGCCGATATCTCCATCAATACAGATGGAACGATCCGCAATTTCTCCTGGCGTGTAAGCCTCCCCCAGGTTGACACAGGCATAAACCGCCCGGAGATTCTCCGCTGTCATTCTCCAGAAGGAAAATTTCACTATGCCGGGAGTGTTATGTTTATTGCGCGCCATTTTTCTATTTTTTATTTTTCAAGACATTTCGGGTCAAGCAGAAAATCATAGATGTTTACGGTCAAGATACCATATTCATCATAATGCGTCGGCACCATGTCTCTGGTAATGAAGATTTTCTTGAAAGAATCATCAATTTTTCTGAATGGTCTAACCTCCTGAGAGCGCTTTGCTTCATCAGGCAATGTGTAAGCAGATTGAATATAGTATCTGGAAGAACCAAGATTACAAACAAAGTCAACTTCCAACTGTTTACGTGTTACTTTCCCGTTCCGATCTTTTTCAGCGATAGGTACGACTCCTACATCTACGCTGTAACCACGCATACGCAGTTCATTGTAGATCACATTTTCCATGGAGTGGGTCTGTTCAAACTGACGAAAGTTAATTCTTGCATTCCGAAGTCCAAGGTCAGAAAAATAATATTTTTTTGGGGTTTCAATATATGCCTTTCCCTTAATGTCATAGCGCTGCGCAGACTCGATCAGAAATGAATCTTCAAAATAATCCAGATACTTTTTAATGGTATTGGAGGTTATTTTAGATTTCTTCACAGTTCTAAAAGTATTTTTAAGTTTCTCCGGATTGGTCAGCGAACCAATCGCAGAAGAAAGGATGTTCAGCAAATCCTCCAATTCGCCGATGTTTTTGACACGGTTCCGCCTGCATATATCCTGGATGTATATTTCACTGAACAGATTCTGTAATGCCGCAGCTTTATCATTTGCCCCATCACGCAAAACGACTAAAGGAATGCCGCCATAGAGCATATATTCAGACAGTCCCATATACTTATCACCTTTATATACAGACATAAACTCTGCAAAACTTAAAGGATACATATGAACTTCATCGCCATGTCCGGCAAACTCTGTAGCAATATCTTTTGACAGGAGTTTTGCATTACTTCCTGTCACAAATACATCCATGTTATCCTTGCGCAGATAACTGTTCAGTACAGCTTCAAAACAGTCCAACATCTGGATTTCATCAAGCAGCAAATAATACATTCCATCGTCAACGACTTTGGTTCGGACATAAGCCATGAATTTTTCCGGGTCTACCCCACGCTTTTCTTTTTCAATCCCAATAAGACTTTCGCCGATCAGGTACAGATCGTCCGCTGAATCAAAGGCAAAACGCAGGATATGGCTGGCATTCACACCGCTCTCCAGTAAATGATGATAAAAAAGGTTATTGAGCAGATAAGATTTACCGCACCTGCGAATGCCGGTGATAATCTTAATGAGTCCGTTGTTCTTTCTTTTTATCAATTTGTCTAAATAGAAATCTCTACGAATCTCCATTCAGCAACCTCCCTGCAAAAGATTTTTGCAACCTAATACGGTTTTCTGTTCTATTTTATCATGAAACAAATGCCAACTCAATATGTTAGCGCAGTTCACAATAAAAATTGTACCGTCAGGAGCCGCACCAATGCGGTTTTGGATTTCTTTCGCATAACCGTATGCCGTATGTATCGTCTCCTTTGTCCCATTTATTATATATTATTCGGGACAAAAAGCAATTGATCTGCCCCTTACCCTAAAGGATTTCCCAGGAAAAAATCTTCTGATACTTTAGCAACTGGCTCAAAATGTGCCTTGGAAACGAATAGATACTGAATCTGTTGCTTTTTATTTTAATTTTTTTAATATCTCGCCGATATCTCCATCA
>UQOC01000040.1 GCA_900542565.1 uncultured Eubacteriales bacterium
AATGTGGGTTTAAGTGGACCCGTCACGCACCCCGCAGGGACACGTCTTTTACGATCTCATATTCTATTGTGGGCTGCAGAGGCTGCGTTTATGCCTCCGGCTCTTCCTCGTCCTCGTAGATCAGATCCATCAGCGCACTGTAGACCGCCTCAAGCTCTGCGTCGTCTTCAATGGCCTCAAGGAATTCCTCGCCGTTTTCCTCCACGGACTTGAGGATGCTGACCTCAAGATCCTCGGCCTCATCGTCGCCGGAGCCTGCCGGAACGAGGGCCAGATAGCGGCTGCCGTCGTGCTCGAGCTCTGCAAGAACCTCAAGCTCATATTCCTTGCCGTCTTCGTCGGTGATGCTGATGAAATCGTCGCCGTACTGCTGTTCCATGGGAAGCCTCCGTATCGTTTGCTTTCATGCTCCTATTCTAACCGGAAGACCGTATAAAATCAAGAGGAATTTGCTGACCGTTTCCGCGAATTGCGCGGTACAATGCCGGATTTGTTGCAAATATATCCGAATATTCGATATTTTCCACAGAAAATGCACGCAAAAACAGGAAGAATAAAATGCGTGCATGGATTTCAAAATTTGTTTTCAAAATAATTGACAGATGTGTTATAATCATTAAGATAAAATGCGATTATGCGGCGCTGCGCCGCCTGCCTGTATGCCAGAGCAAACATGGAGGTTCCGTATGGCAAAACAAGATAACATGAACAGCGGAAAACGAGCCGGAGGCGTCGGACATATCTTCGCGGTGATCGGGAAGATCGTCGGCACGATCCTTCTGACGGCGTTTCTGACGGCCCTGATCTTTGCGTGCCTGTTCGCGGTCTATGTAAAAAACGATCTGTCCGAGCAGGCGCAGTGGGCCTCCGACAGCTTTTCCATGGAGCAGACCTCCGTCATCTATTATGAAGACCCGGATACCGGAAAGTATGAGGTGCTGCAGGCCATCTACGGCGGCTCGAACAGCACGTTCGTCGAATACGACGATATCCCCAAGAACCTCATCAACGCCTGCATCGCCATCGAGGACAAGCGCTTTGAAAAGCACCAGGGCGTCGACTGGGTCACGACGATGCGCGCCTGCTTCAAAATGTTCCTCGGCAAGAGCGAGGCCGGCGGCTCGACCATCACGCAGCAGTTCATCAAAAACGCCACCGGCGAACGCGAGGTGACCGTGCGCCGCAAGCTGGTCGAGATCTATCGCGCGCTGGAATTCGAAAAAACGCACACCAAGCCGCAGATCATGGAGCTGTACCTGAATATCATCCCGCTCGGTGAAAACTGCCGCGGCGTGCAGTCCGCCTCGCGCGTGTACTTCGGCAAGGACGTCAAGGATCTGACGCTGGCGGAGTGCGCGTCTTTGATCGGCATCACCAACAACCCCTCGCGCTATGACCCGTATATCAGCGCAGAAAACAACAAGGAGCGGCAGGAGATCATTCTCTCCGAGATGCTCAAGCAGGGCTATATCAATCAGGCCCAGTACGACGAGGCCGTCGCGCAGGAGCTGGTGTTCACGAATGCCAGCCGCGAAAAGAAAAAGTCCGACGACAATTACTCCTGGTTCGTCGATCAGGTCATCAACGACGTGGTCAACGACCTGTGCGACAAGACCGGCTATGAATACGACATCGTCTATACGATGGTCAAGACCGGCGGCTATCAGATCTATTCCACCGTCAACCCTGATGTGCAGGCCGCCGTCGATCAGGTCTATGAGGATCTTTCGAGCCTGCCCGCAACGGCCAGCTCCCAGCAGCTCCAGTCCGGCATCGTCATTGTCGACAATACGACCGGCGATATCGTCGCTCTGGCTGGAGGCGTCGGCAAAAAGCAGGGCAGCCTCGTCTGGAACTGTGCGACAAGAAGCCTTCTGTCCCCCGGCTCCATCATCAAGCCCGTCGCGGTCTACGCGCCCGCCATCGAGCTTGGCCTCATCACGCCCGCGACCGTCATGGACGATACGCCGTATTCCTTTACCGATACGGCGACCTGGCCCAAGAACCTCGACTCGACCTACCGCGGCCTCGTGTCCGTGGAGGAGGCTGTCGAGCAGTCGATCAATACCGTTCCGGTCAAGCTCGTGGCGCAGATGACGCCGGAATACAGCTATTCCTTCGCCAAGGACAAGATGGGACTGTCCACGCTCGTTTCCTCGTATAAAACCACGAACGGCGAAGAGCTGTCCGACGTGAACCTCTGGGCGCTCGCCCTCGGCAGCCTCACAAGAGGCGTGACGGTCCGCGCCATGACGGCGGCTTACGCCGCGTTCGCCAACGAGGGCGTCTGGCGCGAGGCCCGGACTTACACCGTTGTGAAGGATTCGAACGGACAGGTCATTCTGGACAACACGCAGGAATCCCACGTCGCCATGAAGGACATGACCGCGTGGTATATCACCGATATGCTCAAATCGACCGTCGAAAAGGGCACCGGCACGGCGGCGCAGCTGGAAAACATGACCGTTGCCGGCAAGACCGGCACGACCTCGCGCGATTTCGACCGCTGGTTCGCGGGCTATACGCCGTATTATACCGGCGTCGTCTGGTGCGGCTACAATGACCCGGAGGAGATCGTGCTGACGGATTCCGACACCAATCCCTCCATTGTCATGTGGCAGAAGGTCATGCGCCTTGTGCACCAGAACCTGAAGGACAAATCGTTCAAGCAGCCCGCCAATCTCGTGGAGGTCACGGTCTGCCGCGACAGCGGTCTTCTGCCGTCCGACGCCTGCGCGCTCGACCCGCGCGGCGACCGCACGGTCCGCGTCACGCTCAGCGCCCATGACGTGCCGACGGCGCAGTGCACCGCCCACAAGCTGGTCGATATCTGCAACGCTTCCGGCCATGTGGCAAACGAATTCTGCGTGCAGGTTCCCGGCAACGCCACGCACAAGGCCGCGCTGCTCGACGTGTCCCGCGCCTTCCCCAAAAACGGTGTTGTGGTGCTCGATCAGGCCTACGCGATCCTGACGGGCAATCTTCCGGCAGGGTATTATGCCGCCGTTTCGCCGGACGTGGATTCGATCAACGTCGAGTGCTATATCCACAGCGAGGACGATCTGCCCGAACCTGAGCCGGAGGAGGACGAGGAGGACGACGAGTCCGATCAGGACGCGTCCGACATCTGGAGCAGCGCCGCAGACGGCGGCACCCCATAATCAAACGCAGACAGGAGAGCAATATGTGGCTTGCTGACAGCTGGAAGGACTATGAGGTCCTCGATACCTCCGCCGGGGAAAAGCTCGAACGGTGGGGGAAATACATCCTCGTGCGCCCGGATCCGCAGGTGATCTGGAACACGCCGAAGGACGATCCGCTCTGGCGGAAGTATGACGCGCGCTACGCGCGCTCGAACACCGGCGGCGGAAAATGGCAGAATCTGCGTCTGCCCGCCCAATGGCAGGTGCGCTATAAGGAGCTGACCTTTCAGGTCAAGCCCATGAATTTCAAGCATACCGGCGTTTTCCCGGAACAGGCTGCCAACTGGGACTTCATGATGGAGAGAATCCGCAATGCGGGCCGTCCCGTCCGCGTTCTGAACCTGTTCGCCTATACGGGCGGCGCGACCATCGCCTGCGCCGCTGCGGGCGCAAGCGTCTGTCACGTCGATGCGGCCAAGGGCATGGTGCTCTGGGCAAAGGAAAACGCAAAGGTCTCCGGGCTTGAGGACAGGCCCATCCGCTGGATCGTGGACGACTGCGCCAAGTTTGTCGAGCGCGAGATCCGCCGCGGCAAGACCTACGACGCGATTATCATGGACCCGCCAAGCTACGGGCGCGGCCCGTCCGGCGAGGTCTGGAAGCTGGAGGAGAACCTGTATCCGTTTGTGGAGCTGGTCAGCCGCGTGCTTTCCGACGATCCGCTGTTTTTTATCATCAATTCCTATACGACGGGTCTGGCCCCGTCCGTCATGCGCTATCTGACGGAGACGATCGTCTCGAAGAAATACGGCGGCTATACCCAGTCTGACGAACTGGGCTTGCCGGTGCGCGATACGGGCCTTGCCCTACCGTGCGGCGCGACCTGCCGCTGGACAAAGGAGAAACCATGACCACAGCGATCCAAGTAAACGATCTGCACTATACTTACGAAGGACAGGACGGCGGCGAGACGCACATCGTCTTTGACGGCCTGAACCTGTCCATTGAGCAGGGAAGCTTTGTTGCTGTGCTCGGGCATAACGGCTGCGGCAAATCGACGCTGGCCAAGCATTTTAACGCGATTCTTCTGCCCGCAGGCGGCAGCGTAATGGTATACGGCATGGATACAAAGGACGAGGCGCTTCTGCTTGCCGTCCGGCAGCATGTGGGCATGGTCTTCCAGAACCCGGATAACCAGATTGTCTCCAATGTCGTAGAAGAAGATGTTGCGTTTGCTCCGGAAAATCTCGGCGTTGCTTCGCAGGAGATCCGGCAGCGCGTCGATGATGCCCTCAAGGCAGTCGGCATGTACGACTACCGTACTTATGCCCCGCAGCTTCTGTCCGGCGGCCAGAAGCAGCGTGTGGCTATCGCGGGCGTTCTTGCTATGCAGCCGCAGTGCGTCGTGCTTGACGAGCCGACCGCCATGCTCGACCCGCAGGGCCGGCGCGAGGTGCTCGATACCATTGAACGGCTGAACCGGGAAACCGGCATGACGGTCATTCTGATCACCCATCACATGGACGAGGCCGCACGCGCGGACCGCGTGATCGCCATGTCCGAGGGCAGGATCGTCGCCGACGGAACGCCGCAGGCGGTCTTCGCGCAGGAGCCGCTGCTGCGCAGCGTCGGCCTCGACGTGCCGCAGACCGAGCAGCTGCTGCTGGAGCTGAAGCGCCGCGGCGTCGACATTCCGACCGACGCGCTGACGCCGGAGGCCTGCGCGCAGCTGCTCCGGCAGCGCATCGCGCGCAGCTGAACCAGAACACCCGGAGGAAGAAGCCTTGACGCCTATTTTAGAGATACAGAAGCTTTCCCATATCTACAGCCCGGATACGCCGTTTGAACACGCGGCGCTTTCGAACGTCGATCTGACGATCAGCCGGGGCGAGTTCGTCGGACTCATCGGCCATACCGGCTCCGGCAAATCCACGCTGGTGCAGCATATGAACGGCCTTCTGAAGCCGACGTCCGGCCATGTGCTGTTTGACGGCCGCGACATCTGGGAGGACCCCAAGTTCACCCGCCAGATCCGCTTCCGCGTCGGTCTGGTGTTCCAGTACCCGGAATATCAGCTTTTTGAGGAGACCGTAGCAAAGGATGTGGCTTTCGGCCCCAAAAACCTCGGCCTGAGCCAGGAAGAGATCGATAGCCGGGTAAAAGAAGCCGTGACAATGGTCGGACTGGATTATGACCAGATAAAAGACCGCTCGCCTTTTGAGCTTTCAGGAGGACAAAAGCGCAGAGTGGCAATAGCCGGAGTCATAGCCATGGGACCGGAGGTTCTCATACTCGATGAGCCCACAGCAGGCCTTGACCCAAAAGCGCACAAAGATATATTGTCCATGATAGAAGAAGTCCACAGGCTGACAGGGAACATAACCATACTGGTGTCCCATAATATGGCGGATGTTGCAAGACTTTCGGATAAGATACTGGTGATCGACAGCGGACATCTGGTGGTCTGCGGAACCCCTAAGGAAGTCTTTTCCCAGACGGAAGAGCTGGAAAAGGTGGGCCTTGACCTGCCGCCTATAACAAGGCTGACCGAAGAACTGCGAAAGCGCGGGATGAAAATAGAGCCGACCATCCTTTCCATAGATGAGGCCGCCGGCCAGATCGCAGAATATTTAAAGGCAAGAGGAAACGGATAATGCTCAGAGATATAACTCTCGGACAATATTATCCCGGCAAGTCGTGGATACACCGGCTTGATCCAAGGATAAAGATAATAGCTACATTGCTGTTTATCATAGAATTGTTCATAGTAGATAACTTCATAGGATTTATAATAGCAGGAGCTGTTCTGGCAGTCATCATCGCTGTATCTAAAGTGCCGGTGGGCTACATCATGCGGGGGCTCAAGCCCATAATACTCATTCTGGTATTTACCTTTGCCCTCAACATGTTCATGGTGGACGGCACGGTACTGTGGCAGTGGAAATTTCTGAAGATAACCGTTGAAGGATTGCAGGTGGCTGTCTTTATGGCAATAAGGCTGGTACTCCTTCTGATGGGATCTTCTTTGCTCACCTTATGTACCAGGCCTCTGGCTCTGACCGACGGCATAGAAAGGCTCCTTTCGCCTTTCAGCAAGATCGGCCTGCCTGCCCATGACATAGCCATGATGATGACCATAGCCCTCAGGTTCATACCTACGCTCCTGGAGGAAGCCGACAAGATAATGAAAGCACAGCAGGCCCGCGGAGCCGATTTTGAGTCGGGCAATGTGATACAGAGAGCAAAAAGCCTGATACCTATCCTGGTGCCGCTGTTCGTCAGCGCATTCCGCATAGCTCAGGATCTGGCCATGGCCATGGAAGCCAGATGCTACCGGGGCGGAGAAAACAGGACCAGGATGCATGAGATGAAGTTCCAAAGAAGGGATTATGCCGCCGTCGCATTGATGATAGCCTTTGGTGCAGTAATAGTCGTTGAGTCGAGGATTTTTTAATATGAGACAGAGAAATATAAAGAATCTTGACCAGAAGATAAGGCGTAATTCAACTTTTCTTGTGACGGATCCTGAAAGCTGCCGCGGAAGGTGGCAGGAAGTGTTTGGGAACAACGCCCCCGTTTATCTTGAGATAGGCTGCGGCAAGGGACGATTCATAGCTTTACGGGCTGCTGCGTTCCCGGAAAAAAATTTCATAGCGGTGGAAGGACAGAGCAATGTTGCCCTGAGAGCGTTGCAGAAGGCTGAAATATGTCATTTTGACAACCTCAGGATATTCATAGATTATGTTGATGATCTGGGAAGATACTTTGAGCCCGGAGAACTGGCAGGCATATATCTTAATTTCAGCGATCCCTGGCCAAAGGCCCGCCATGCCAAGAGAAGGCTCACATACAGGGAAAAACTCAAGAATTACAGATCAGTCATGTCGCCGGAAGGGACCATTGAATTCAAGACTGACAATGACGGGCTTTTTGCATTTACGATAGATGAGATCAGAAATGCCGGATTGTCCATATGGGAAATGACCACAGACCTTGCTGCCAGTACTTTTGAGTCAAAACTGTTTACAACAGAATATGAAGAGAGGTTCGGATCGGCAGGAAAAAATATCAATTATGTAAAGTTCAAATGACTTTGATGTCTCCGGAGGCAATGTACCAGACATGTCTCCGGAGATTTTTCATTGGACGGTCAGAATGTGATGTGATCTGCCGGATCAACATAGGCGCCGTCAATGAGCATTTCAAAGTGCAGATGTGCCGGTTCCAGGGATTCAAACAGGCCGGTGGAGCCTACACCGCCGATTATCTCTCCGGCTGTGACCACATCTCCCACCTCCACCAGTTCTGATGAATCTGCCAGGTTGGAATATATGGTTATCACATGGCCGGGATGCGTTATCTCAACAGACAGACCGTAGCGGTCATCATTGTATATGGCTGTAACGGTGCCTTCTGCCACAGCTACCACCTGAGAATCCGCCGACGCTTCTATGTCAATGCCGCAATGGGTCATGTACTGATCCAGAGTTACCGAATAAATCAGCGTATCCATTGAATAAGGATTGGTAACCTTGGCATCCTGGCTGTTTACCGGGTTGAGATATTCGCCGGGAGCAGCAGACGGCTGACGGCTGTCTACGGTAGGTATATCTGACGAAGCCTCGGCAGACATTTCCGGCTCTGCGTTCTGGTCGTCCTGGCCTTGCTGGACCTGAGCGCCTTCTGAAACAGGAACTCCGCTTTCGCTTTCAGTATCGTTGATCTTATCTATATTTGATTTAAGCGTAAAGATCGAGGTCAGGGCTATGACGCAAAAAGACAGGACCAGAACGATGGCGACTTTGTCTTTATCTTTTTTCTTTTGTGCTTGACGCATGATTTCACCTCCAGTTATAAATATTGTTTGCCAAAAGGGCGTTTTTCATACAAAATCAAACTTGTAATAATTCCAAGTTCATAATATAATTATCCCATTAGATTTTTCCTTAGTGGCTGAAATACCCGGCAGGACAGGCCGTCCGGCCCACTATGGCAGAACAGGAGGCAGACAGTATGACAGATATGACTTTTGCAGCCCAAAACGGCAGGACCATTTCCAAAGAAGACAAGATATTCGGCATAAACAACAGGGCTCAGGCCAGAGCCGCTCAGATCGGCAAAGAAAATGTGGTAAACGCTACCATTGGAGCTTTGCTGGACGACGATGGCAAGCTGATAGTCCTTTCTTCTGTAGACGAAGTTTTCAGACAGCTTTCTCCTGAGGATTATGCCGAATATGCTCCCATCGGCGGCACGGAAGGATTTAAAGAAGCTGTAAAAAAAGACATATTCCGCGGCTACAGGACAAATGCTGCTGTTGAAGCAGTGTCAACTCCGGGAGGCACAGGCGCCGTAAGAAATGCCATAGCAAATTACTCTGAATACGGAGATACCGTGCTGACCACCGACTGGTACTGGGGCCCATATAAGACCATAGCTGAAGATCAGGGGAAAAAGCTCACTACATTTGAGCTGTTTGATGAAGAAGGCGGTTTTAACTTCGCATCTCTTATGGAAAAGTCACGGGAGCTTCTGGAAAAGCAGGACAGGCTGGTCATCATACTGAACACACCGTCCCACAATCCCACCGGATATGCTCTGAGCGTTGACGAATGGGAAAAACTTGTGGAACTGCTCAACGGTCTGCCGGAGAATAAAAAGATCGCTTTGCTGGTGGATGCCGCATACATGGACTTTTCCGGAGACGAAGAGGAAAGCCGTGCTTTTCTTCCGGTCCTGGAAAAAGTAAACGGCAATATCCTGCCGATGATCTCCTACAGTCTTTCTAAAGCCTACACTCTTTATGGTCTGCGCTGCGGAGCATTGGTATGCATGGCAAAAAATAAAGATGTGGCTGAAGAATTCAGAGTGGTATGCGAGCTTTCTGCGAGAGGAGCATGGTCCAACTGCGCCAAAGCGCCTCAGGCAATGCTTTCCATGATATTTGATGATCCGGAACTGCTCAGAAAGGTCACCGATGAGAGAAAGCTCTACCGGGATATGCTCATAAGAAGAGGAATGGCTTTTACGGAAGCGGCAGAAAAAGTCGGTCTCAAGATCACTCCGTTCAGGTCAGGTTTCTTTATGACAGTGCCTTGCGATGATCCGGAAGCTCTGGGCCGTGAGCTTGAAAAGGAAAATATCTTTGTGGTCCCGATGGAAAAAGGCATAAGGATATCCGGGGCATCAATCCCTGAGAGCGTATGTAAAAAGCTTCCGGCGGCCATTAAAAAGGCTATGGAAAAAATGTAAGTCTCTCTTCGGGAAATCCTGAAAAATAATTGACATTTTTTTCCAGAAATGGTAAACTGACCATGCAAAGGGAAGAACTGTTTTTTGGAAAGGAGACAACATTGAGAGGCGATGATTTTTCCTTTGAGATCAAGGAACATATCGGAGTGATAGGAACATATCCCACAGGATGGAAAAAGGAAATAAATCTTGTGGAATGGAACGGCAATCCGGCCAAACTTGACATCAGAGACTGGGATCCCAGACATGAACATATGAGCAGAGGGATCACCCTGCGCCGCGAAGAAGCGGCTGTACTTGCCGGACTGCTGAATAAGTATCTGGATGAAGAGGATAATAAGGATAATTAACTGGCCTTAAAGTATGGGGAATTATATGTTCCCCATACTTTAAGCGGTTTCAGGCCCGCCGTTCATCTTTGAAAAGAAAGGTGATTCCGGCCAGAGAAGCCAGTCCTACAATGGCAAAGATCATCCTCGATACTATCGCAAGATCAGCTCCAAATATCCATGTGACAAGGTTAAAGTTGAAAAAACCAATAAGTCCCCAGTTGATTCCGCCTATTATCATCAATATCAGGATCAATGTTTTCAAATAGATCACTCCTTTCGCGGATACAGCTCAAAAGCGCGCCGATAATGCGCTGACGAGGTATCCCTCAAAGTATTTTGCCCATAGACAGATTTTTTATGTTATCATATTGATAAGATCATATAAGGGGGCGCCTGTATGAAGATAGAACTCATCAAAGGATATCATGACGGACCACAGACAGTTGAGGTCCAAAAGGAAACCACTGCCCAGGACCTGTATCGGCGGTTCAGACAGGAACTTCCGTACATAGTCGTAGCTGCTAAGATAGATAACAGGATAGAAAGCCTGGAATACCGCTTTACTAAAGATTGTACCGTAGAGTTCCTGGATCTGCGTACTCAGGCGGCCAGCCTGATCTATCAGAACAGCCTTATATTGTTATATCTTAAGGCAGTAGAAGATGTCATAGGGAAAGTAGAGGTTGAGATTGAAAATGCGATCAATCAGGGACTGTATACAGAGATAAAATCCAGCGAGCTTCTCCATCAGAGAGATGTCAAGGCCATAGAGCTGAGAATGCGGGAACTGGTCCATGAGGACATACCGTTCATAAAAGAGGAACTGACCAAGGAAGAAGCTGTGGCAAGGTTTGCCGAAATGGGATGCCCGGAAAAGATAACCCTTCTGGCAGAAAATCCCACCATGAAAAAGGTGCCTTTCTATTCGCTGTCAGGTTATAAGGATTTTTTCTATAGCCAGATGGTGCCGTCCACAGGATACCTGAATATTTTTGAACTGCGCAAGTACAGGCGCGGCGTCCTGCTGCGTTTTCCGCAGCTTTCATCGCCGGGAGAAATTCCGGAGTATTCTGATGAAAAGATGCTGTACCAGACTTTCGGAGAACAGACCCACTGGGGAAAGCTCATGGGGATAAACTATGTGTCCGACCTTAACAGAAAGATCGAAGATGGAAAGATAAAAGACCTTATACAGCTTTCCGAAGCCCTCCACGAGAGGAAGATAATCGAGATAGCTGATATGATAATAAAGAAAAACAGGAAGATCGTTTTGATCGCCGGACCATCGTCGTCAGGCAAGACGACTTTTGCTCAGCGGCTGTGCATCCAGCTGAGAGTGAACGGACTGGACCCGCTGTATATGGGGACCGACGACTATTTTGTTGAACGGGCCGATACGCCGCTGGATCAGTACGGCGAAAGGAATTATGAAGATATAGAAGCTCTTGACATAAACCTGTTCAATCAGAACATGAAGGATCTGCTGGCCGGAAAGACTGTAGACCTGCCTACTTTTGACTTTATGACCGGAAAGAAGATATTCGGAAAAAGGATAACTTCCATAAGGAGCAATCAGCTGATAGTCATTGAAGGCATACATGCGCTGAACGAGATACTTACACATGAGATACCAAAGGAACAGAAATTTAAGATATATATAAGCCCGCTAACCCAGCTTAATATGGACAGCCATAACAGGATAGTGACAACGGATCACCGCATGCTGCGCAGGCTTGTCAGGGATTACAAATACAGGGGGCACAGTGCTCCGAGTACCATCAGGTCATGGCCGAAAGTCAGGGCGGGAGAGGATAAAAATATATTCCCTTTCAGCAACGAGGCTGATGTCCTGTTTAATTCCGTACATCTTTATGAGATAAGCGTGCTGAAAAAATATGCCAAGCCTTTGCTTGAACAGGTCACCCCCGACGAACCGGAATTCGGCGACGCTGTAAGGATGTTAAATTTCCTCAGGTTTTTTGAGACCGTGGAGGATGATTCCATAATAGTAAACAATTCCATCTTGAGAGAATTCATAGGAGGCAGCATATTTGTTGACTGATATCACCGTAATCGGAGGGATAAATATAGATATAGAAGGCAGCCCTTTTGCGGAATTGAGACGAGAAGATTCCAATCCTGGGACTGTGACGATGGCTTTCGGAGGGGTAGGACGGAATATCACCGAAAACCTGGCAAGGATGGGCGGAAAGGTGGCCATGATATCCGTCATAGGCGACGACCATATGGGAATAGGCGCCAGAGAGCATCTCCGCTCTCTGGGAGTTGATGTATCCTTGATACAATCCGTCAAGGGACGCAATTCGGCCATGTATCTGTCAATACTGAACCATGACAATGATATGGAGCTGGCCATATGCGATATGGATATAATCAGCCACATCACACCGGATCTTATTGAAAAAAACCGCAATGTGTTGGAAAAATCCAAAGTGATTGCCCTCGATGGCAATCTGGAAGAAGAGACTATCCGCTATGTTACTGACCGCTTTTTCTCCGTGCCGCTGTTTCTGGACCCCGTATCCGCAGCCAAGGCGGTCAAGGCAAAAGATGTGATAGGAAAATTTGCCTGTATAAAGCCAAATGTAATGGAAGCGGAGATCTTGTCGGGAATGGAGATCAGAAGCGAAAACGACCTGAAAAGGGCAGGGCAGTGGTTCATAGACCAGGGCGTTGGCAGGCTGTTCGTCACTCTTAACAAGGACGGCGTATATTATAAGGACAGGCACTGTGAAGGCTTCATAAGGCCCGGCCATGTTAAGATCAGCAGCGCCACCGGAGCAGGCGACAGTTTTTCGGCAGCCATACTCCTGGGACTGGAAGAGGACATGGATACAAGAGATATAGCCAGATACGGCATGGCTGCTTCGGCTATAGCCATGGAAAGCAGCAGCGCCGTTAATCAAAATATGAGTAAAGACGAAATTGAAAGGAGACTTGCAGATGTATGATAATTATTTGGATGTGAATCCGGAAGTGGCGAAAGCCCTCGACGAAGGTCAGCCGGTGGTGGCTTTGGAATCTACCATAATCGCCCACGGGATGCCTTATCCGAAAAATGTTGAGACAGCTCTGGCTGTTGAAGATGTCATAAGGGGCAACGGAGCAGTTCCGGCTACCATAGGCATCTTAAACGGCAGGATCAAGATAGGTATGACAAAAGAAGAAATAGAATACATGGCTCATGCTGAAAATGTGATGAAAGTAAGCCGCAGGGATTTCCCTCTGGTCATCTCAAAGAAGATGGACGGTGCGACCACGGTGGCAGGAACCATGATTGCCGCCCATATGGCAGGCATCAAACTGTTTGTGACAGGCGGCATCGGCGGTGTACACAGAGGAGCCGGCGAGAGCTTCGACATTTCAGCTGACCTTGAGGAACTGAAAATGACGGATGTGACAGTGGTATGTGCAGGTGCAAAGGCGATCCTGGATATTCCGGCTACACTGGAATATCTGGAAACTTCCGGAGTCCCTGTGATCGCATACGGAACCGACGAGATCCCGGCTTTCTACAGCAGATCCAGCGGTGAAAAGGCCAACTGCCGCCTGGATACTCCTGAGGAGATCGGTGCGCTCATTTCCATGAAAGAGGAACTGGGACTCAAGGGCGGTATCCTGGTAACCTGCCCGATACCTGAAGCAGACCAGATCCCGGCTGACGAGATCAATGGCGTGATCGACGAGGCCATCAGAGAGGCCGAGGAACAGGGAGTTAAAGGCAAGGACATCACTCCGTTCCTGCTCTCAAGGGTAAAAGACCTGACCGAAGGCAGGAGCCTTGAAGCCAATATCAAGCTGGTACTCAACAACGCAGACATCGGTTCAAAGATTGCGTGCAATATAAAATAGGGAAGACGGCCGGCGGACTTACAAAGGCCCTGGGTGGAGTTCACCTGCTGAAGTTTTTTTGCTGCTGTGTTGCACTTGACTTGACAGCTCGCCTTTTGATGAAATCTGTCAAAGGATCCACGGGATCCTTTGACAGATTTCTTATTTTTTTGAATTTTTGTCCATCTGCACCAAAAACTTACAATTAAATCCCAAAAAGCCAGAGATTTGTTGACAAGATACAAAGAAAACAGATTTTCCGTCAATACCGGCTGAGACCCTGCCATAGAAATCCCCACCTGAGGCAAGGGGGGTCTCCCCCTGAAGCTTATGTTTTGCCAGATCCAGGGGGAACGACTACACCGAAAATAAGCGATTGTCTTTATTCAGGGGGAACACCTCCACCTGATTCCCTTAGATCAGGGCATTTAGGGGGATTACTGAAAGGGAGTGAAGCGTATTTTTCGCTGGACTTTGACTGTTTTGACAAGTAAACTTGTCAGAATTTGCATGCGAAAGCTATCTTCACTCCACCTGAAATTGCCTAAAAGCTGTATTCCGGTGTAGTCAGTCCCCCTGTAGGGATATTTTCCCTTGTTTTAGGTGTAGTAAGGTCCGGTGGTCACCACCGGACTTTACAATTTTTGGAATATTATAATCCTTGCAGGGGCCGCAGGCCAGCTTGTCAGCCTACTATGGCAGCCCGCAACATTCGTCCGCCGCACTACCATCCGCGGCCGTATGCCCTCCGGGTACGCCGGTCGGCCGCGGCGCGCCTCATCTGACCGCCTGTTCCATCGACATGATCAGGCAGGTAATCCGCCAGGTCCACAAAAAGAAAACACCAGGATGAGTGTTAGCGTATATCCTTCAAAAACCTTGCAAATACTCGAAAAATTTTCAAAAAATCTAAAAAAATCAAAATTTTCCCTTGAAAAAAAACCCGAGGTAATATATACTGTAATAGCTTGTGAGAAAAGGCGATGAAGCGGGAAGTTGCTGGGCTATCAGGTAATTTCCGCCGAGCATGTCCTCACTCGATGAGGGCGGAGGGATTCGCCGGTTTTTTGCTGTGTGGGCAAAATATAAAAACACACGGCAGCGTGTACAAAGCAAGCGAAACGCCCGCCAGAGGGCGGGCAACCACCGTACGCGTTGAAAAACAGGGCATCAAGAGTCCCTTGTACAAGCATAGCGAAAACAGTACAAAATTATCAGGAGGAACAAAATGAGCGAATTACAGAAAATCAGAATCAAACTGAAAGCTTATGACCACGCTTTGCTGGATCAGTCAGCAGCGAAGATCGTAGAGACGGCCAAAAAGACCGGCGCAGATGTTTCCGGACCTATTCCGCTCCCTACAGAGAAAGAAGTTGTTACTATCTTGAGAGCTGTACACAAGTACAAAGACTCCAGAGAGCAGTTTGAACAGAGGACTCACAAGAGACTCATCGACATCACAAACGCAACTCTCAAGACTACAGATGCGCTGACCAAGCTGGACCTGCCTGCAGGCGTAGACATTGAGATCAAGCTGTAAGCACAGACGGGATGCGCCAGCAAAACGCACAAACACCAAGAAGGGAAATCTCCCTTAGTAAGAACGCATGAGAGGGAAAGCCGCCGCACATACTGTGCCAGCACAGACCGGGAACATTCCGGCAGCCTGCTTTCAGCAGACCGGGTAAGGTCTCTCCAAACCAGAGCGTTCCAATGTAAGAAAAGGAGAAGAAAATATGAAAATGATCTTAGGCAAGAAGCTGGGAATGACCCAGATCTTCGACGCAGATGGGAATGTAGTTCCCGTAACAGTTATCGAAGCCGGTCCTGAAGTAGTTACTCAGGTAAAAACGGTGGAGACAGACGGCTACAACGCCGTACAGGTAGGTTTTGAAGACCAGAAACCTCAGAGAGTAAACAAGCCGCTGACCGGACATTTTGAAAAGGCCGGCGTGAGCACCAAAAAGTACCTTGCTGAATTCAGAGTTGAAGAGGGCGAGACCTACGAAGTGGGACAGGTGATCACCGTAGCGGAATTTGAAGAAGGAAAGAAACTGGACATCACAGGAGTATCCAAAGGTAAAGGTACTCAGGGCAACATCAAGAGACACGGACATCACAGAGGCCCTATGACCCACGGTTCCAAGCATAAGAGACTGGCCGGAGCACTGGCTGCCGGTACCTATCCTTCAAGAGTGTTCAAGGGCAACAAGGCCCCTGGAAGAACCGGAAGAGATACCGTTACAGTACAGAATGTAGTCCTGGTAAAAGTTATCGAAGACAGAAACCTGATGCTCGTAAAGGGCGCAGTACCTGGAAACAAAGGCGGACTGGTACGCGTTCAGTACGCTGTAAAAGGTCAGGAAGACAAATAGGAACTGAGGGAAGGAGGAATCAACAATGGCAAAAGTAACAATGCTGAATATGGCAGGAGCTGAGGCTGGACAGATCGAGCTTAAAGACGAGATCTTCGCGATCACTCCCAACGAATACGCAGTTCACGCAGTAGTTAAAAATTATCTGGCTAACCAGAGACAAGGCACTCAGTCAGCAAAGACCAGAGGCGAAGTAAGAGGAGGCGGACGCAAGCCTTTCAGACAGAAAGGAACAGGCCGTCACAGACAGGGACATTCAACTGACCCTTCACAGATCGGCGGCGGTATCGTATTCGCTCCGAAGCCGAGAGACTATAGATACACACTTCCTAAGAAGCTGAGAAGACTGGCTATGAAATCAGCCCTTTCTTCAAAACTGGCTGAAAAGGAAATGATCGTTTTAGACGAGCTGAAATTTGAAGCTCCTAAGACAAAAGAAATGATAAAAGTACTGGAAAACATCAAAGCCGGAAAGAAAGCTCTGATCGTCACCGTGGACAAAGACGAGAACACCGTAAGATCAGCAGCCAACATCCCTGGAGTTAAGACGATGCTGGTAACCACCATGAATGTTTACGAGATCGTAAACCACGACAGCTTCATAGTAACTCAGGAAGCGGTTAAGAAAATCGAGGAGGTGTACCTGTAATGAAAACAGCATACGACATCATTCTGGAGCCTGTGATCTCAGAACAGAGTATGGATGCCAGCGCTCAGAAAAAGTACACATTCAGAGTTGCTCCTGAGGCCAACAAGACTCAGGTAAAGCTGGCCGTAGAAGAAATCTTCGGCGTAGAGGTGGCCAGAGTAAACATCATGAATTACGACGGCAAGGTAAAGAGAATGGGAAGATATGTAGGCAAGACTTCATCCTACAAAAAAGCAATCGTAACTCTCACAGAGAAGAGCAAAGAGATTGAGTTCTTCCAGGGACTATAATTAGGAGGAATTAGCAATGGGAATAAGAAAATATAATCCGACTACTCCGGGTCTTAGAGGAATGACAGTCTCCACCTTTGAAGAGATCACTACAGATAAGCCTGAAAAGTCCCTGACTGTGACCCTCAAAAAACACTCCGGAAGAAACAACAGAGGCAAGATCACCGTCAGACATCAGGGTGGCGGCACAAGACCAAAATACAGGATCATAGATTTCAAAAGAGATAAAGACAATGTTCCGGGAACAGTAAAGACCATCGAATACGACCCGAACAGAAGCGCCAACATTGCGCTGATAGTTTACGCAGACGGCGAAAAGAGATACATCATCGCTCCTAACAAACTGGAAGTAGGACAGGTGATCGTATCAGGACCGGAAGCAGATATCGTAGTAGGAAACGCCCTTCCTATCGCCAACATCCCGGTAGGTACCATCATCCACAATGTGGAGCTGAAACCGGGCAAAGGCGGACAGCTGGCGAGATCAGCCGGAAACGGAGCTCAGCTCATGGCTAAAGAAGGAGATTACGCTCAGGTAAGGCTTCCTTCCGGAGAAGTAAGAAAAGTAAGCATGAGGTGCAGAGCTACCATCGGCGAAGTTGGCAACCTTGACCACGCCAACATCCAGATCGGTAAAGCAGGAAGAAAGAGACATATGGGCATCAGGCCTACCGTAAGAGGTTCCGTAATGAACCCTAACGACCATCCACACGGCGGTGGTGAAGGAAGAGCCCCTATCGGACGCAAGAGCCCTGTTACACCTTGGGGCAAACCGACTCTTGGATACAAGACCAGAAAGAAAAACAAAGCTTCAAATAAATATATCGTAAAGAGAAGAAACGAAAAATAATAGGAAGGAGCAACATTAATGGGTAGATCACTTAAAAAAGGCCCTTTCGTAAACGCCAAGCTGCTCAAAGCCATCGACGAGATGAATGCGAAAAACGAAAAGAAAGTCATCAAGACATGGTCAAGACCATCAACCATATTCCCACAGATGGTGGGACATACCATAGCAGTGCACGACGGTAAGAAACATGTGCCTGTATATATCACAGAAGACATGGTAGGACACAGACTCGGAGAGTTCGCTCCGACCAGAAACTATAGAGGCCACGCCGCCGACAAGTCTTCAAAGGTTAAGAAATAAGAAAGGAGAACATGAAAATGGAAGCAAAAGCAGTTGCAAAATATGTCAGAATGTCTCCTATCAAGCTGAAACCTGTTACGGACTTAGTAAGAGGTAAGGACTTAAACGAGGCATTGAACATCTTAAAGTTCACCCCGGGCAAAGGTTCTCAGATCGTGGAAAAAGTCGTTAAGTCGGCAGCGGCCAACGCTGAAAACAATTTCGACATGAATCCGGATAATTTGTATGTAGCCGAAGTATACGCCCACCAGGGCCCTACCATGAAGAGATGGAGAGCAGGAGCTCAGGGCAGAGCGTCGATCATCCTCAAAAGATCGAGCCATGTAGGCGTAACTTTAAAGGAAAAGGAATAAGATAGGAGGTTCATGTATGGGTCAGAAAGTTAGCCCGCACGGCCTGAGAGTGGGCGTTATAAAAGACTGGGACTCCAAATGGTATGGAGATAAAAAGAACTTTTCAGATTATCTGGTCGAAGACCACCAGATCAGAGAATATGTTAAGAAAAAATTATATGTAGCCGGAGTTTCCAAGATCCTCATCGAGAGATCATCAGAAAACAAGATCAGAGTCATCATCCTGACTGCCAAGCCAGGCATGGTAATCGGAAGATCAGGAGACGGCGTTGAAGCCCTCAAAAAGGGACTGGTAAAGCTCACCGGCAAAGAAGTAGAAATTTCTATAGAAGAAGTAAGAAGATCAGAACTGGATGCGCAGCTTACTGCCGAATCAGTAGCTCAGGCTCTGGAAAGACGTGTTTCCTTCAGAAGAGCCATGAAACAGGTTATCGGCAGGACAATGAAAGCCGGCGCAAAGGGAATCAAGGTAGCAGTATCCGGCAGACTCGGCGGAGCCGAGATCGCCAGGAGCGAAAAATACAGCGAAGGAAATGTTCCTCTTCATACATTGAGAGCAGACATTGACTACGGATTCGCAGAAGCAGACACTACCTACGGAAAGATCGGCGTTAAGGTTTGGATAAACCACGGCGAGATCCTCGACAAAGGACTTCAGAACCCTATCCGCGAAGAAAAACGCGAAAAGAGAGAAAGAAGACCGAGGAAAGACGGTGAAAGACGCCAGCGCAGAGACGGCGACAGACAGAACCGTCAGGGAAGACGAGGCCGCGATGATCGCAGCGAAGCTCCAAAGGCTGTAAACCCAAGAGTAAGAAAGACTCCTAAGGCACAGCCGCAGGCAGAAGCCCCTGTAGAGGCTCAGGTAGAAGCACCTGCAACTGAGACTGTAGAAACTGAGAACTAGACGATTATGGAAAGGAGGAACTACGCATGTTAATGCCAAAGCGCGTTAAACGCAGAAGAGTTCACAGAGGAAGAATGAAAGGCGTAGCAACCAAGGGCAATACTATTACCTACGGTTCCTACGGATTAGTTTCACAAGAATGTGGATGGATCACCTCCAATCAGATCGAAGCGGCTCGTATCGCTATGACTAGATCGATTAAAAGAGGCGGTAAAGTATATATAAAGATTTTCCCACACAAATCGGTAACAAAGAAACCTGCTGAAGTACGTATGGGTTCCGGTAAAGGTGCACCTGAGTACTGGGTAGCAGTAGTAAAACCGGGCAGAGTTATGTTTGAGATCGACGGAGTTTCAGAAGAAAAAGCAAGAGAAGCCATGAGACTTGCATCTCACAAACTTCCGGTTAAATGTAAGTTTGCCATCAAGGAACAGCAAGCAAAGGGTGGTGAAGCATAATGGAACTGAAGAAAATGAGAGATATGACAGGAGCAGAGCTCAACACAGAACTGTCAAAGATGAAGAAAGAATTGTTTAACTTGAGATTCCAGCACGCTACTGGTCAGCTGGAGAACCCTATACAGATGAGGGAACTCAAGAGAGATATAGCAAGAGTTAAAACCATCATCAGAGAAAAAGAACTTGCAAAGGTTCAGGGCTAAAGGGAAGGAGGATGTAATATGACAGTTGAAAGAAACAGAAGAAAGACAAAGGTCGGCATCGTAGTATCCGACAAGATGGATAAAACTGTAGTTGTTGCCATCGAAGACTTCGTAAGACATTCCCTTTACGGAAAAGCCGTTA